>JAKPRU010000240.1 GCA_029557025.1 Candidatus Omnitrophota bacterium
TGCTTCTCGGATGCACATTGACTACCAAGCCGGAGGATATCTACCGCACATTGATCGAGGCAACCGCATTCGGAACCCGGAAAATTATCTCTGCGTTCATAGAACAGGGCATTCGAATCGATGAACTGTATGCCTGCGGCGGATTGCCGGAACGCAATCAACTGCTGATGCAGATATACTCCGATGTAACCGGCCTGGAGATCAAGGTGGCGGCCTCCGCGCAACCGTGCGCACTCGGCGCCGCCATGCTGGGAGCGGTCGCCGCCGGAAAAGCCGGCGGGGGATATGATAACGCCGGCGAGGCCGCCGCCAAAATGGCCCATGTGAAAGATGTTGTCTACCGACCGAGCTCCGACGCGCACAACATTTACCGGATCCTTTACCGAGAGTATGAACTTCTGCATGACTACTTCGGCCGGGGACAAAACGAGGTCATGAAAAAACTCAAAGCCATGAAAGCGCGAACAGCGTAAGGAGTACGACAATGAAAACAGTCCGCTGCGCCTTCACCTTAATTGAACTTCTGATTGTTGTGGCCATTATCGGCATCCTGGCCGCCATCGCCGTCCCGAACTTTATGAATGCACGGACCCGCGCCAATGTCGCCCGCGTGATGGGCGACCATAAAGCCATCGGTTCCGCCCTGGAAATGTACATGCTGGATCACAACGATTTCCCGTGGCCTATCGGTAACGGGCAGGGACATTCCGGCTATTCCGTGTATGTGGAATATCTCCATGAATTGACTACCCCGGTCCCTTACATTGCCACTGTAGCCTATACCGATATTTTCCGGCCGCAACGTGAAAATACACAGTGGTATCCGGAAGATACGATTTACAGCTACCAGTATGTGAGTTACAACGGGAGCTGGGCGCGGCTTTCGAATGTCAGCGCCGCGATGCACGACCGTTATTTCAAAGGCTACTGTGTATCAAGTTACGGTCCTGACAAGGGCGCCAATGGAGTGGAGTGGGTTCCGATCGGTGGTAGTCTCGCATCCATTTACAATCCGAGTAACGGTCTGATCAGCGCCGGAGATATCGGTCGATTCGGCGGCGATGTCCCCGCCGCCACAGTTCTGGGCGGATAAAATGCCGTCCCTTTCCGCCAATTCGCAGACAGAGACGCCTGACCCACCGGGAGAAACGGCGAACAACCAGTAGGACAGGCCTCCGTGCCTGTCATGCTCGGCTGCCGGAAAATCACCCAAACACACTTTTTTTGTTGACGCCCCGCAAACCCCATGATATATTCACTCCAGGACCGGATAGAGTATGATCTCTGAACGATGTGGTCACCTACTCCATGCCGACGTTCGGGGCGG
>JAKPRU010000254.1 GCA_029557025.1 Candidatus Omnitrophota bacterium
ACGCCCCCGCCATGCCGCAGCAGCCGGCGTCCAGCACCGTCACCTCCAGCCCCGGCACCAGGTGAACACCGAGAACCTTGTTGTGGTGAATTTCGATATGAGCGATATTCGGGTCCTGGCGCAGACTGTGAGGATTCACACCGATGGATTCGTACAGAGTTTCAATCAAACGGCTATTGGACACGGGAACCCTCCGCAACAAGCTTCTCCGGATTCGGGTGGAGGCAGGGAATGCACTTGTTCTCGAAATAGCGGGCGATTTTGTCCGTGGACCCTTTATCGACCAAATGTCCGCAGCACAGAAGAAACGCATGTTCCGCCTGGCGAAGAACGGTCGGGCTGTGGGTGATCAGAACGACGGTTACACCGTTCCCGCGGAGTTTCTGTAATGCCTGAAAGATCCGGTCGAGCGCCTCGACATCGATGCCGCTGTCGGGTTCGTCCATCAGAACCAGTTTCGGTTCCATGGCCAGGATTCCCGCCAGTTCGATGCGCTTGCGCTCTCCACCGGAGAGGGTCTTATCCACGGCGCGATGGATGTATTCATCCGGCTCCAGGCCGACATCTTCCAAGACCGCGCGGACCCGTTCCTCGCTCTTGTCTTTCGCGCCGGACTGGATAAACCGTCGAACGGAAAGTCCCTCGAATCGTGCCGGTTCCTGCCAGGCCAGCGTGATGCCTCTCCGGGCGCGTTCGTAAACCGGAAGCCCCTTGATGGATGCGCCTTCGAACAGGATGTCTCCATCGAAATCGGTATAGCCGGAGATCCCCATGATGACATTCGCCGTTGTGGATTTCCCTGCGCCGTTCAGACCGATCAGCGCATGGATGTGTCCTTGCCAGAAATCCACGGATAATTCATGGAGAATCTTTTTACCGCCGAGACTCAAACTTACGTTTTGCAATTGTAGAATCGTCATTCGATTCCCTCCTGATCCCTATCGGATCACGACGATAAGCATACACGAGTCGGGGAGATTTCAAACAGATTCGTTGGAGGAGCGAATTGACTCATATTAAAGCTTACCGAAAGGAGAGAGAAAAGAGAGTCGTTGACTCATAATTCAGGATACCGAGAAACGAGGTGTCGGAAATTATGAGTGGAACGT
>JAKPRU010000256.1 GCA_029557025.1 Candidatus Omnitrophota bacterium
CGGTCGATTGGGCAAAAGGAAGATGGGTGAGGTCCAGTCCCTCCAGAAAGCGAATGGGACGGAACTCCGCCGGGTCGTATTTCCAGATTGCCCCGTCCATCGTGGAGCCGTAAACGATTCCATCCGGGTCTACACCGAGCGTACGACAGATCCGGTCCCACTCGAACGGATGCTGTCCCCATTCTCCCCGCCCCTGTACGGCGCCCCAGTAACGCAGATCGGCTTTGTTAATGTTATATGAAATAAAGAGTCCCGAAGGCCAGGTCAGTCCGTAGAGGACTTTATTTTTGGGATCGAGAATGGCGGTAATGATTCCTTCGTTGTCAAACACTTTCGCCAAGTCCTGAAATTCCCCTGTCTTGAGATCGTAGTTCATGAAGTGCCCGCCGGGGTAGGTCTTCCGGCCACCGGTGTCGATTCCGGGCAGTTCGCCGCTGCTGTAAAACGAGGTGTGTGTGGCAAACCACAGTTTTCCCTTGTGCTCAAATAAAGGTGTGTGAATTTTCCCCTGGGGCATGTACTCCGATGCCGGTTCTTTGAGTACCTCGTCGATTTTTCCAAGAAGAGTTGTCTGCTCGGTTTTCGGGTCGAACCGATACAGACGGACACCGAAACTTGAATTGTGTGTATTGAGTGAAAAGTAGATGTTGCCGTCGGATGCGGCGGTGAGAGAGTGGTAATTACTGTCTGCTCCGGGAAAATCGTTTGGGTAGGCTCTGGCCACGATATGGCATGGCAGGGATTCGAATGAAACCGTTTGCTTTCCGGTCTTCGGTTGAGCGCCGATAAGAGTGGAACCAATCCATAAAAGAACTGGAATAAAGCAGAGAATCCTGCGAAACATCACGGCATCTCCTTGACAGCAAAGATTATCACATGTCGGCTCCATCATCGTGCCCGACACGAATTTTCGCGGATTCTAGCACAGACTCGCCTAGAAAAGGACCGGTCTACTCCCTCTCCTTCTGGGAGAAGGTTGCGGGGAGAGATTTTAAGACGGTTCCAGCCTCTATTCTTATCCCAGCCGACTCAATTTGAGAACCTGTGGCGCTCCATCCAGCAGCTCATCCGCTCGCCTGACAAATCCCTGGAAATGCGGTGTTTGAACGTGTTTGTCAAGCGCTTCGGGACTTTCCCAAGTCTCGATAAAGATGAAATGGCAGGGATCATCCTGTGAAACGAACAGTTCATATTCCTGGTAGCCCTCATCCAAGCGGGTCGGCGCGATCAGAGAAAGCAAAACCTTTTCCAGTTCATCCCGTTTGCTCGGTTTGGCGTGGATATGCGCAATAACTTTCACACTTTTCGGTGGTGTCGGTCCCATGGTATTCACCTCTCAAGGAAATATGTGAGAATCACCATGTCCTTTTGCGCCGACATTGTCAAGCAAGGGGGAGAAATCTGGTGCGGGTGTGGCACGGGCGTCCCGCCCGTGGGGATCTACGAGGAAAACAGCTCTGCAAGAATCGCGAGGACTTCTTCCTGAGTTTGTTTTCGAACCCGGCCAAGTCTTGTGATGACTCGAGACTGATCGATGGTTCGAATCCGGTCAAGTACGATTTGCGCCTGTTTACCCTGGAAAATACAGGACACGCGTGAGGGATAATTTCTCCCCTTTGTTGTCATGGGCGCGACGATGGCCGTCGCGATGTGGTCGTTCATTTCGTCGGGAGAGATGACAAGGCAGGGGCCGGCCTTCTTGATCTCACTCCCAACCGTCGGATC
>JAKPRU010000257.1 GCA_029557025.1 Candidatus Omnitrophota bacterium
TCTCATATCCCTCAGATTCCAACTCCAACTGATAGAGTTCCCGCAGACTTCTTTCGTCTTCAACCACGAGCAACTGTGCCATTTTCCCGATATCCCTTGTTTCTCTCCTTAATTCTACCGCATCTTACCGCCTCTCGTCCACAACCCCTAGCTTATCACCGCCTTCGACAGGATGCGACCCCGGATGCAGCGGCAGCCTGATTCGTACGGTCGTTCCCTGATTGACCCGGCTCTCGACCTCAATCTTCCCCCCGTGATTTTTAATGATCTGATAGGAAACATGAAGTCCCAGACCGGTCCCTTTGTTCTTGGTCGTGAAGAATTCTTTGAAAATCAAGGGAAGAATCTCTTCGGGAATACCGCAGCCGGTATCCGTGATCTCCACGACAACCTGATCACCCTCTAAACGGGTACGTATGGTGAGAGTCCCACCGTCCTGCATGGCGTGGATGGAGTTCTGAATGACGTTCAGAATGACCTGACGGATTTGACGGTCATCGAGCGGGACTTGGGGAAGATTCGGATCGAGCTCGAAAACCATATCAATATGTGTTTCCGAAGATTCTTGGGCGAAATAGAGACTGAGGGTTTCCAGAAGTTCGTTGAGATTGCACTCTCTTTTCTGGGGTTGAGAAGGTTTGACATAGAACAGAACCGTATCCAGTGTCTCCTCCAGGCGCAAGGCCTCGGACCGAATAATATCCAGCATTCGCTGGGCACGTCGGTCACGGATTTCATGAGACAGGCGCTTGGCAAATCCCCCGATAGCAACGATGGGTGTCCGGATTTCATGCGCCACGGTAGCTGTCATTCGACCCAGCGCGGCCATTGTCTGGGCTTCCACCAACTTGTCTTTGCTATCCTCGAGATCCCTATATGCGGATTGAATTCGATACTTATCCCGCTCCAGGCGGGCCACCATGCGGGCATTGATAATAGCGAGGGCTGCCTGTTCCGCAAACAACTCCAGAACCCATAAACTGGCATCCGCAATAGGTTCCCGGTTGATCAGGTTGTCCACAATGAGGCAACCGACAGGTCCGTCCCGCCAAAGCAACGGAACGACGGCGAAATTGTTGGTTCCGAGGTGTTTGGATAGGGTCACGTCGCACAATTCGGCGGGGGGTTGATCAATCTGCACCGTATGCCCGGTGCCGGGATACCGCAGCACAATCCCTTTTGAAATTCCATGCGCATGACCGTTGACGACATTGAAACCGCGTCGCTCTTTGATCGCCCGAACAATAATGGAGGATTCATCTTTCATGGAAGCACTTAGAGAGTGGACAATCCGATTAACCTCAAAGTTCTCATCCTCCGCAGACACCAGGTAGGATTCCAGTGTCTCGGCAAGGTTCCCGCGCTTTGGCAGGTAGGACATTTCATGCCAGATCCGACCTGCTTCCTCCGGTGTGGACGGCCCAATGGCCAGTTTGCCGGAAATTGTCCCCTCGTTTTCATCCACCAGGAGCAGAAAAGCTCGGTTGAATCGAAATCCGTCGCCTGCCGTTACCGCAATCAGGATCAGCTGGAGTACCTTGTCCAACGAAACCACGCTGTGAAGCAACTCCCCGATTTCGTGCATC
>JAKPRU010000262.1 GCA_029557025.1 Candidatus Omnitrophota bacterium
GCCCGCATGGTGCCGTTTGCCGGATGGGACATGCCCGTGCAATATGCGGGGCCGATACCCGAACATATGGCGGTCCGGACGCGCGCCGGGATTTTCGATGTAAGCCATATGGGCGAGATCGAGGTTAAAGGCCCCAATGCCGCGGAGAGCCTCCAGAAAATCACCTGCAACGACATCCGCACGCTGGCCGTTTCCCAGTGCCAGTACTCTGTTCTGACGACCCCAAAAGGAACTTTCGTAGATGATATCGTGATCTATCGGATGGGACCCGATCACTTTTTTATCTGCGTCAATGCCGCGAATCAGGAAAAGGATTTTCTCTGGATCCGCGAAAATGTTTTCTCAAATACCGAAGTGATTTTCCGCAGCGACGATTTCACGCAGATCTCCGTTCAGGGCCCGCGTGCGCTGGCCATACTCGAACCGCTGACGGATATCCCGATCGCCGGAATCAAATACTACTGGTTCGAGCGCGGGACCTTTGCCGGAGTGGATGCCATCGTTTCGCGCACGGGATATACCGGCGAAGACGGTTATGAAGTGTACTGCCATCCCTCCAGGGCAGAATCGGTCTGGATGCAGATTATGGAATCCGGCAAACCTCTGGGGCTGGAACCTGCCGGCCTGGCAGCCCGCAACACGCTTCGACTGGAAGCAACGATGCTGCTTTATGGCAACGATATGGACGAGACAACGTCGGTCCTGGAAGCCGGTCTCGCCCGCATCTGCAGGCTCGAGAAGGAATATTTTATCGGACGCGAGGAACTCCTCCGGCAGTCCCGGGAAGGCCTGAAGCGCGTTCTGGCCGGATTCGAGATGGTAGACCGGGGAATTGCGCGGGACCAGTATAAGATAGAAATCGACGGTCACGCTCTGGGGACCGTCACCAGCGGCAGCCCGGCCCCCTTTTTAAAAAAGAATATCGGCCTTGCGTATCTCCCGGTTGCCAGAGCTGCCGTGGGAACGCAATTTGATGTGATCCTTCGTGGAAAACCGGCCAAAGCTCAAGTCGTTTCAACACCGTTTTACAGGAGAACCGCCTCGAAATAGCATGACTGTAAAATCAGATTATCGCGGAAGGAGATCGAATGTATTCCGAAGCCAACCTCTACACTAAAGACCATGAATGGATACTGGTTCAAGACGATATCGGGACAATCGGGATAACGGATTATGCCCAGCATGAACTCGGAGATGTCGTCTACGTCGATCTTCCCGAGGTCGGCGATACCTTCGAAGCGAACGAACCGTTTGGCTCGGTCGAATCGGTTAAAGCTGTCTCAGAGGTTTTCTGCCCCGTGAGCGGCGAAATTGTGGAAGTCAATGCAAAGCT
>JAKPRU010000265.1 GCA_029557025.1 Candidatus Omnitrophota bacterium
GGGTCGATCGGCTCGACCTCGACTGTGTACAACCCGTATGGAAGCCCGTAAATCTCAAATTCGCCGGTTCCCCCAATCAGGAAATCGGACACGCAACTGATGGCCATCATGTAGGGATCATCGATTTTCCGTGCGATAACATCTGCCCCCTGCACCGGATGCCCGGACCGGCGGACAACTGTACCCGCAATTCCACCCGTTGAGGACCAGAAACTGTCCGACGGATATAGCCAGGACACGGCAAAGATATCATCCGGATTCAGGTCGGCAAGGCTGGAGTCATCGTCCGAACGAATGGGAAACATTGTTGGAAGATACCCGTCGTTTTCCGTGTCCCCATCGCTCCAGAATTGATGGTTCAATTGGCTGTGGCTCAATCCGAGAAAATGACCGATTTCATGGACTATTGTGGCGAGAAGTGTCTGTTTGCCCTCTTCTCCCGATGGACAGTTCAGACCATTGATGATGATGTCCGCTCCGAGAATTCTTCCCCCGGTTTCCACATACGACTGGGTGATTCCCAAATAGGCATATCGTGCGCCGTCCCCCTCCAGCAAGTCGATAATCAATCCGTCCGTATCCAGAATCACGGGATTAAGATCATCGTCAGGAATTTGCAGATGTTTGTCGACATTCTTGTCCGATACATCGTCATCGAGCAGGCCGTCATAACGGAATGCGACAGTGGATGTGGGAACGGATTGCCAAGTCCGAAAGGCCATTCGAACCAGTTCAACCACTTCCGCGTTGGAGAAAGGCCCGAGAGGACCTTGATCGACCCGGTAACGGATTGTCCCGCCATGGGTATCCCAATGAACGGGGTCGCCGGACTCCGTTACCAGGAATCCGCCCGCTCCCACCCATCCCGACAGCAACACACTGAGAAATGCAAAGAACCATCCGATACGCCTGACAACCATCCTCAAACTCATCCTCACCGACCCAAGACGACTCGGAGTTCCCATGGATTCTATTGATCCTGTCCACCCCATTCCCCACCATCCCATTCCTATACGCAACAAAGCCGGATCGCTGACACGAAAAGTCCCAAAAGCCTGCGGTCCGAGGACCCCAGAAGACGGTTCGGCGACCATGGATTTCTCACAAGTATCTCCAGATATTCCAGCGGCTGCCCCGGTTCCGGAGGGATGTACCTTCGAATGTGCCAAGCCTCCGAACAAAGATCCATTCGGGTGACCTGTCCGCGCGGATCGACCAAGTCTACCTGGAGCGGTTGGCCTGTTGTCTTTGTCCGTGCACAACAGATCAACGCCAGTTCCTGCAGGCCGAATTTCGGCAAAATCAGTGTAGCCCTGGCAGACGTGGCCCGAAATGGTGGTCCGTCCCCGAGACGTTCGAGGTCATACCAACCCTCGCCCAGGATGGACCTCTCGTTGAATCCAAACACGTAAAATCGGTTCACATTCACACCCCCCGGAAGATCCTACCACAGGCGGTAAAAAATTCCTGGGTTGTCTCTTCCCCGCCGACACACACGCCCGGTCACTATATACCCAAGTTATTGCGATTCAAGCGGTTACTGAAAGGTTGTTTCGACAAGCGGGATTGGCATAGGCGTTGCTCGATCCAAATCGCGACGTATCGCATTTATCAGGGCAGGAGAAATAACGAGACATGATTACAGGGCTATACTCGGCAGCTTCCGGTATGATCGTCCAGATGAAAAATCAGGACGTTCTTGCGCACAATCTCGGAAACTCCCTCATTCCCGGATTCAAGCGGGAATCGATGATTGTTCGCTCGTTCCCGGATGTCATGCTTGAGCAGTCTTACGCAGGAATTACTCCAAGCCTTGAGGAACCCCGCTATAATCATGCTATCGGTCGAATCGGCACCGGCGCAGGCGTCGATTGGGTTTACACCGACAACTCTCCCGGCGTTCTCCAACAGACAGGGGATCAGAACGATCTCGCGATGGTTGGAGACGGCTATTTCACCATCCTCACTCCCGACGGAATGCGGTATACCCGAAACGGTAGTTTCTATCGGGATGCACAGGGGTACCTGACCACGCCGGAAGGGCATTACCTGGCGGGACAGGGCGGCGGCGGATACATCCAGCCAATCCGGGTCACCTCCAACGAATTCACTGTGGACAAGTACGGGAACGTGTTTGAAATGGCATTCGATCCGGCAACCGGCGTTCCCGTGCAGAATTTTGTAGATCAAATTCGCGTTGTGGATTTCGTCAATCGCGATCTCTTACAGAAAACAGGCAATAATCTCTACGCCCTGGAACCGGGCCACGAGGATCAGATCATTCCTCCGCGCCACTTGGGTGTGTCACAGGGATTCATCGAGCGTGCCAACGTGGTTCCCACCACGGAAATGATCTATCTGATGGACTCCATGCGCACCTTTGAGGCCAATTCCAGGGTACTGAGAAAGATCGACGACACCGTGCAACGCGCCGTCAACGATGTGGGCCGAGTGAGCTGATACCGCAACCCAGGCGAATCCTGGGGAAAACAGGAGAACGACAATGCTTCGAGGGTTATTTACTGCGGCAGCCGGAATGAGCGGCATGTCATTCGAGGTGGACAACATTGCCAACAACCTCGCGAATGTGAATACGTTCGGATACAAACGTACCCGGGTGGATTTCCAGGACCTGCTGTACCAGACAATTCGTCCGGCGGGGACATCCGTTGCCGCGGGCGTCCAGGTTCCCGCGGGGATCCAGGTCGGCCATGGTGTCCGCGTGGCGGGAACACGCAGAATCTTCACCGAAGGCTCCTATCGATCTACGGAGAATCCGCTGGACCTTGCTATCCTGGGCAAAAATGGGTTTTTCCAGGTTGAACTCCCCGACGGCACATTAGCCTATACCCGTGACGGTGCGTTCAGCATGGACGAGACAGGCAGAATTGTAACCTCGGACGGCTATGTTCTTCAGCCGCCCATCACCCTTCCTGATGACACCGTTGCATTGAACATCAGCGAGGAGGGCATCGTCTCAGTTATTCAGGGGCGTGTCACCGAAACACCCAATGAGCTCGGAACCATCCAGCTCGCTACCTTTGTCAATCCCGCCGGACTCCACGCAGACGGCAATAATCTATTTCTGGAAACCCAGGCATCCGGGCCTGTGACATTACTCGATCCCGGCACAGATGGAGCCGGCAAGATCGCCCAGGGATTCCTGGAAAACTCTAATGTCAATATCGCGGAAGAGCTGGTGAATCTCATCACTGCTCAGCGCGCGTTCGAGGTCAATTCACGGGCTGTCCGATCTTCCGACAGCATGTTGCAAACCGCCGTGAATCTGGCTCAATAAGGATCGTAAGCCGGGAGAGGAACCATGAGAGGACCCAAAGACTGGCAGCAGACACAACTGGAACGAATTGCGATCACGTTCCTGGTGAGCGCACTTCTGGTCCTGCGAGCGACAGGGGTCTGGGCACTCGACCAGCCCGAACGGATTGTAATCGAACTGCCGGCCTCTTACGTTATCGCCCAAGCTACTATGCAAGTCGTCACAGTGGGTGACTTGGCGCAGTCGATCACCGGCGGCTCGGAAGAAGAGCGTCTGGCTTTGCGCGCCGTTCCGGTCACAAAGGTTCCCAATCCGGGCGAATCTCTGATTTGCACCTCCTCACGAATTATCGCGGCAGCCAGGCAGAATGGATTTGATGAGTTCCGGCGGATCAGTTTCGACGGGCCTCGGAATTTCAAGATATTCGGTTTGGGCCAGACCGTAAGCGCAGACACGCTTGCCGAGCGAATCACGCGGGATATCATGCAGGAATTCAATTGGGACCCGAAGGAACTGAGTGTTCGGGTTCTCTCACTCCCCAATGATCTCCGCCTGCCGCCCGGCGATGTTCGCATTCAGGTCTACCGGACTTCCCCCCAGCGCTACGGCACGGTCCAGTATGATCTTACGATCCTGCTCAACGACGACGAATACATGCATCGGACGCTGATCGTGGAAATCGCCCATCGGCGGAATGTGTTTGTGTTCCGTAACAACAAACCGGCGGGGTCCATGGTCACCCTCCAGGATGTGGATGTGCAGACCCGCTACGTTCGATCGGAACGCGAAGATGAATACACAATCAGCGACCCGCGCGAACTGGTTGGCAGAAAACTGGGGCGTACTGTGAATCCCGGTATCACGGTCACACGTGACCTGTTTGCTCGCACGTATTTGATTCCACGAGGTCAGGTGGTCAGCATGGTCGTTCAAAACGGGAATCTCCGAATGAATATCCGAGGGAAAACAGAACAGAATGCAAACATCGGCGATATCATTCGCGTCCGGAACTTGTTCAACAACAAGATCGTCCAGGCCAGGGTAGTGGATGCAAACACCGTGGAGATGATGTAGTGCAGGCAGACCCTTACCTCTGCCCTCTCCCGGAAGGACAGGAAAACAGGGTGACACAGGCTTCCAGCCTGCGGACAGACACTCCACAAAAGGGAGAAATATGATGAATCCTGAGAACCTTTCAAACCATACAGAGATACTCCCTCTCCCTCCGGGAGAGGATCGGGGTGCGGGAAAGTGTGGGGCGGGCGGATTGCGACGGAGCAGGGGGGCGGGAAAGATATTGGGAATCCTGTTGACTTTTCTTTGCCTGTGCGCCGCTTTTTGTACCATCCCGGCTTCCGCCAAGAGCCTCTGGAACCGCAAGTCTCCGGTCAACGGATTCTATGTCGCCGGAAATGCGGATAAGGTCGGGGATATTCTCACCATCATCATTACAGAAAATAATCGCGCAACCGAAGTAGCGGACGCCGAAACGAAACGGAAAACGACCATGTCCGGCAAAATCTCGTCGTTTCTCCAGGAGAAGATCGCCGGGAGTCTATTCGGTCATAAGAAGAGCGATAAGACGGCCATCGACTATCCTGAATTTGTTTTCGATGGCCAGAACGATTTCAAAGGCGAGACTGACCTGGAACGCAGCGATACGTTTACTGCGCGCGTAGCCGCTAAAATCGTCATGATTGACGACAACGGCAATTTCCTGGTTGAGGCCCGCAAGACCATCAATATCGGCAAAGAAACCAAGAGCATCGTGCTTTCCGGTAGTGTCCGTCCGAGTGATGTCACGGCGGATAACACGGTGCTGTCGACCAATATCGCAGATGCCCAGATCAGCTACGAAGGCGGTGGCCCGATTACCGGTATGGCGAATCCGGGACTGTTTACACGGGCATTAACCATGTTCTTCTGAGGAGCATACTCATGAGACCACAGGCGCCGGTTCTTGCGATTCTTCTGATTCTCCTCACAGCGATTTTGGCGTCGGCAGCGTCCGTCACCAGAATCAAAGACATTACACGTGTGGACGGTGTCCAAAATAACCAGCTGGTCGGATACGGGCTGGTCGTGGGCCTGGATGGAACAGGGGACGGCAGCGGGGCCGCCACCGCCCAGATGATCGCCAATATGCTCAATCAAATGGATATGCGGGTCACTGCTGCAGGAATCGACCCGAAAAATGTTGCATTTGTCATGGTCAGCGCCGAGCTTCCTCCCTATGCCCGGGAAGGAACACCGATTGACGTTGTGGTCTCCAGCTTGAATGGCGCAGAGAACCTGGAAGGCGGTACGCTGCTGTTCGCCGCTCTTCGTGGTACAGACAATCAAATTCACGCCATCGCACGCGGTACGGTCCTGACCGGGGGATTTAAAGTTGGAACCACCCAGGGCGATCTGGTCAAAACAAATCATCCCACTGCCGGGCGGGTTCCCAACGGCGGCACGGTCGTCGGCGAGGAAGTGGTTACCGACATTTTACAGGAAGGGTTCCTGCGCCTCATTCTCCAACATCCCGATGCCAAGACGGCGATGAATATCAAGGATGCCATCAATGGCGCACTCGGCACTCCGGCCGCGCTGGCCGTCAATGAAGGGGTTGTTGAGGTAGATGTCACAAAACTGATGGATTTTGAATTCGACAATGAGGTCGATCTGCTGGCGGTGCTGGGGGATCTTGAAGTGGCTACGGACATCCCGGCCCGCGTGGTCATCAACTCCCGCACCGGCACAGTGGTGGCCGGGCAGAACATCCGACTGGATGAAGTCGCCATTGCCCACGGGTCGCTAACAATCACCGTCACAAGCAAAACCGAGGTTTCGCAGCCCAGTCCGCTCTCCGCCAGCGCCGAAACCGTCGTCATCCCCCAACAGGAGCTGACAGTCGAGCCGGGTAGGGGCGGACTCCATCTGGTCGAGGGAGCCACGGTGGAACAGCTGGTGGAAGGATTGAATCTTCTCCACGTGACCACACGGGACCTGATTTCCATCTTTCAGAGTTTAAAAGAAGCAGGCGCGTTGCACGCCGAGCTGATTATTCTGTGATAATTACGCCCTTGGGGGTTATTGGTGGCATGAGCTCATCGCGTCGGCGGGATGTGTAGACAAGGAGGTCACCATCCCTCCGCCAAACCGGATTCGAGGAAATAGAACATGTCGGATGATCTTCTTCTCGGAAGCAGTTACCCGCAAGCCTCCGCCATGGTGGACAGCGGGCGAACGGACAGCGAGATCAAACGCCTCCAGAGTCTCACCGAGAAATCTTCCGGCAAGATGAACGAGAAACAGATGCGCGAAATCGCCAGTGATTTCGAGGGTATCCTCGTTCGCCAACTCATTAAGGAAATGCGCAATACCGTCCCCCAGGAATCCATCCTGGGGGACGGTATTGCG
>JAKPRU010000302.1 GCA_029557025.1 Candidatus Omnitrophota bacterium
CGACACGGCGACACCGAAAGAAAGGTCTTTTCCAGGATCACCCTGTGGTTCCAAATGAACAGTAAGGGGTAAACTCAAGCCGATCAGTCTCGCGTTGAGGGAGGGATCGAGAACCTTCTGCACGATCCGCTCGCGGAACTCTTGCAGAGCCTTTTCCAAATTGACGGTCAATTTCTCGGCTTTCTCCGGGGAAATTGTTTCCTCGAGCGTGCGTTTTGGGATCTTTTGTCCTGTTTCGACGATGTCCACCCATGCCGTTCTACCGCCGACCATGGCCGAGGCGAATTCCTGCGCAGTTTTGTCCAGCTTCCAAACCTCTTTCAGCGCACCGGTTTCTTTTGGGTACTGTGAGAGGACT
Source organism: Candidatus Omnitrophota bacterium (assembly GCA_029557025.1). Lineage (GTDB taxonomy): Bacteria > Hinthialibacterota > Hinthialibacteria > Hinthialibacterales > JAKPRU01 > JAKPRU01. The sequence continues at coordinate 359 of JAKPRU010000302.1, forward strand.
TGAATCATTTCCATGATTCGGTTCGGGACCCAGCTTCCCCGTTCCTCCTGCGACGGTGTGAACGCTCCCCGGGAGAGGGTAAAAGTCAGGATCGAATCTTCGGTAGCGATTGCTTTTTTATCCTGCCCATTCAGGGCAACACGATAAGCGGGTTCTTTGGGAATGTTCGTGAAATGGAGATTGATGATTTGCGAACGCGGCAAGCGGTTGGAAATGGAAAAACCGATTTTTGAGTCCGGGAGAGGGTCGATGGCGCAGAAGGGGCCTTTCGGCACGGCTTTGCGGTTTTCAAGGTCGATATCGATTCTTCCGGTATTTTCCGTGGCGAGGATCATCGTGACCGTATCGCCGGGTCTCAGCCGGATCGGTTTCTGCAAGCTATAAATCAGGTTGTCCAAGCTGGTTTGCTGAATGCCCGCGTCGTGTGGCTGACCTTCCAGGAACAAAAGTGGATTCTGATTACGGAACGAGGGAGGAACCTCCGTTCCGACTTGGGCGAGTTCCAGAGGACGGCCATCTGTGGTTCTGTCCAGACGGAACGTAATTCGTCGCGCAGCTTCCAGCGATGCGGCATGATAGTCCATCCATCCTTGAAAATTCGGACAGTAGACCGGAGCGTGAATCTCCTCCCACTGTGCGGGAAGATGCGGAGTGAGGATCAGACGTTTCAGCCGCGCATCGTAGAATAATCCTTCCAATGCGGTCAGCATGGACCAGGAGACCGGCCCCGCCAGGGTCTCGTTTGTGCCGGTCGAAGACGGGAATTGTACCGGGACCGCCATTCCGTAACCGGCGGAGGTGGCGCGTCGGTGCAGAGCTTCCAGGATTCTCAGTCCTTCCGAGGCGCGATCTTCATAGGCGGCTAAGGCGGCAAGAACGGCAAGGGTTCGGCTGTCCACCTCTGTCGGAGTGTCGGAACGGGCCTCTTCGTCCCGGGAGGTGAGAAGATCCAGAATTGTTCCCAAACAGGTTTTGACATGCTCGGCGGGCAGAAGATTCCTTCGCCCCAGGAGATGGGCAAACCACTCGCCGATCAGTTGTTCGGGCTGAAGTGAGGCGGCCTGTGTATCCAACGGTGAGCGCGGATCGAAGAACGCCTTGAAGTAGCGCCCATTCCATAGCGAAACCAACATGCTTTCTTCGGCTTTGCGGGCGGTTGCCTGGATTTCAGCGAGGAACTCGATGTCCCGATTCAACGACTGGAATTCCTCCGCCACGGCGAGGGCGCCCAGCCACATCCCGGCGACATCGGCATAATTTCGTCGCCCCTCCGGATCCGACACAGAACCTGCACTTTCCGGAATGCCGTTTCCGTCCGTGTCGAATCCGATCGATCTCGACACGGCTTTTCGAATTGCGGGCAGCATTTCCGCACGCAATTCATCGTGCCCCGTGTAGTGATCGTACAGGGAGTAGCGCAGAATGAATCCACAAGCGGCTCGCGCATCGCGGTCGAGATCCCGGACCGCAGTTGTATCGCTGACAATCTCTGCAATCGAACCCGGACCGGCGGGAATCTCACCATCCTCCTGCTGACTGTCCAGAACGAACTTCATATTCCCGGCGCTCAGGTCCGGCAGCATTCTCATCAGGAATTGGTCTGTGATCGAGGCGGCCAAGGTCGATTGCAGCACTCCCAGAAACGGGTCTTCGATGAATGCGAAACGGTTGTCGATAATCACGGAACGCGAAAACAGCGGGGACAGGTCGTTCAGCAAACGAATCTTCAGCCAGGAAGGAAGAGAACTGCTCAGCAACGGTTCTCGCCATTGATTTGTTTCTGTCCAAAGGCGTTCCCGGTGTTTCAGGAAATAAACGGCTGCATCCCAGGCGTCGTTGAAGTAGATTGCGGGAAGCTGGTGGTGCTCGCGCCTGTCCGGTGCCACAACCACCGGACAGTGCCAAGTCAGGACAAAGACGGTTTGCGCAGACTCTCCGGCGGGCAATTCCACCTGGTCGGCAATGGCCCCCGCCGGATGCACATCCTCACTTCCCATCGGCCAGGGTCCCGGCTCCGTTTCATCGAAGAACCGTCCGCTCTTCGAGAACAGGGTCATAAAGGTGTCCGGGGTTTGAGCGTTCCATGAGGGAAGGAAGGTTACGAAGTGGTTATGCTGCTGTTCCACCGCGATTGCATAGGTTCCGAGCGTGCTTCGTCGCGGATTGTTCGGTTCGAGTGTTTTTGTGGTTCCGAAAACCAGCCCGCTTGCGGACCTTGTGCTTCGAGGCTCCTGATAATTGCCGATTCGATCTTCCCAGGGAATCCCGGTTTGCAAATCCACACCCAGCCCCAGCAGGTTCTCCCAGGCAAATGCGAGGGATATTTTCAGTGGACGATTTGTCGTGTTCTTGCACCGAAAGATAAAAAACGCCCCCGGTAGAGTGGAATCTTTCAGGTTCCAGGCGCAAAGCGGACTCCATGCCTCCAGATGAACCTCGATGGGGAGTTCGGAATCGGAGAATGTGAGGTTTGCGCAAGGGAAAATCCCGATGTAACTAATGTTTTCGATATCATCCATCTCTGTATCGCCACGGCGGAGGACTTTGGAGATGGATTTTTCACCGTCTTCAACACGGACCGCAAAGAAGCAGGCGGAGGGCCTTGGGATGAATCCACGCCAGTTATTGTTGATTGTCAGACGGTCGAACCAGCCATCGGTACCGAAATCCACAGAACCACATCCGATCCCTCCGAGAGGCATTCCGTGGACTGTGGTTGCGTTGCGGTACAGTCCCTCCGTGAAAGCACGGGACAAGTCTGTATCCCCTATCGTCGCAGAAAGAGCAATCTGACAACTCAAGAAGACTGCGGCAAAAAGCGCAAATCCATTCATATCAATCAGATACGCGAGGGACTTATGTGATGAAGACCTTTTCTGCAATTCACCTGTCTCCCGAAAGAGATAGTATCATAATCCTCTTCGTTGCGGCAAAACGGCAAGTTTTGTATTTACGCATGGCGAAAAATGTTGGACTTTGAGGGCTTCTTTCAGCTTGACTCACCGGAAACCTACGGTAATATTTAAAAAGTGTTTCGCCTTTTCGCGCATACTTTATCGCGGTAACGGTCAGGTCCGCAGAGACATGTCACAGGTTCTGTCCTACACAACGGGAGAACAGAAATACGAGATCTCAAGTCGTCTTGAGTCCATTTATCCCCTTGAACAGGAAGTTCTTGAAGTTATCACCTCGTTCGGATACAGCGATGATGAGATTTTCGGTATCCGCCTGGCCATGGATGAAGCGCTGATCAACGCGATCCTGCACGGCAATCGCGGCCAGGAATATAAGCGGGTCTTTGTCGCCTTGCAGGTGAACCCCGAGTGGGTGGAAATCTCCGTTCGAGATGAGGGAGATGGATTCGATGTGAACAGCCTGTTTGATCCGACCACCGAGGAGCATCTTCATGACCCGCATGGACGGGGGATCTTCCTGATCCGTGAGTTTATGTCTGAGGTTACATTTAACGAAGTCGGGAACCAGATTACTTTTCTTCTTCGGAAGGCTGGAGGGGCCTCGCGGGTTGCTTGATTGCGCGATTTGGGGCTTACCGATTTTTTCCTGATGTTGTCCGCCCTGATCTTCCGAGACCCATCGGTTACACGCTACCATCCTTTTCTATGGACCGGAGCCATCCACCCGTCTCAACCGTCCTGGTGTTTCTTGCTTTTCTGGTCGCGCTGTTCTACCTGGCCGGAGCGTTTTGGATTTGTGCGGCACAACATACCGGCCCTGTCATTTTGACCGGAGATCAAGCCTATCTTGACCTTCTATACGTCCGGAATCTTCGGGATGGTCTTGGTCCACGCTATTTGCCGGACCATTTGAAGACGCTGGCTGCAGCTTCCCCGCTCCATGTTGCATTGTTATGGATCGTTTCACATTTTTTGTCGCTGCCGTTTCCGCTGCTATGGGGAGCGGGTTTTCTGGGTGTCGTGTTTTTGTGGCTGGGATTGGTGTTGGCGGCCTGGCGGCTTCGCGAGGAAGGGGGTGGTGTAGAGATCGGTTTCCTTCTGGCTGCTTTGGGGCAAGGTGGAATCCTGTGGCTGTTGTGGTCCGGGGACTCCGGCGCACTGGTGGTGTTGGGTGTTTTTGCCTGCGTGCTACCTCTTTACCGGCGCGATCTGACGCCAAGTCGACTTGCTATCACTTCTGTCGGCGCGTTTCTCCTGGGACTGTGCAGTTGGCCCGGATACGCCTTTGCTCTGGGCACCACCCTTTTCTTGGTGACTTATGGCGCACGAGACATGCCGGACCTGCGACGTCCGTGGAGACCGGGGTTCTGGTGGGCTGTGCTTCCGTCAGCAGGGGGTGGAGGGATTCTTCTCCTGAATTGGGCCTGGACCGGGCTTTGGGATGGCGGCGGACCGTTGTCGGAATTCAATCCGCTCACCTGCCTATCTTTCGGGACCATTCTCCGGTTGGAATGGCCGGACGGGTTCTTCCACCTTTTGCGTATGCTGGGCATGTCGGGAACACCGGTGGGCGGCCTCTCCTGGATACTTCTCCCGCTGTTTCTCTTCGGATTGCTGGTATCCCCTGAAAAGCAACCAGAGAAGAACAGCCGTACAGAACTCCTTCCGCTTTTCCAGATATTGAGCGTCCTGGTGTTCCTGGCATTTCTGCCGGAGGGCGAGAGGGAATCGAGTATTCTTCCCTTCATGCCGCTGTTTCTTTTTTTTGTGTTTCGGGGAATCAGGGAGATTGCCTGCCGGATTCCCCAAGTGGGGGATACTGTCGCGTGGATTGTGATCCTGGGATTGGTTGCGGTTCAGGTCTGGGCGCTGCCGAATTGGTATGATCGGGTGCGTTTAATTCGCTCGGAACGGTATCGGATGTCGGTCCTGCCTGCTGATGAAGCCAAGGCAAAGGGTTGGATATCCGATTCCGTACGGGTATCGGCGGGCGATGATCCGGCCCTGCTTGTGCGATTGGGTTCTGACATTGTGCGTCAAGGCATTTTCGGGAGCGGATATCGTTTGAATGTGAATCTGGCCGGCATCGGATATGCGGGTGTCAAACGAGATGCTTTACGTCTTTTGCTCGATGCGCCGGATTGTGTCCTGTTTCCCAACTCCCGGGGAGTTGCCGGCCGGTCGGCATTTCCGGATATCCTGTCGGCTTCGG
>JAKPRU010000317.1 GCA_029557025.1 Candidatus Omnitrophota bacterium
TGACACGCCCGTCCGCAAGGGAACGGCAGCATGAAGTTCATTGTCTCGCTACGCGGTTGGGAAAGGGCAATGCACTATGGCCGCGAAAGCCGTCGCCACCGAAAACCTCACCCAACAGTATGTCAGTTTCATTCTCGACAAAGAAGAGTATGGGATCGATATCCTCAAAGTGCAGGAGATTATCCGATTCGAATCATTGACCCGAATTCCAAAGTCTCCGCCGTTTATCGAAGGGGTTTTGAACTTGCGCGGGAAAGTGGTCCCGGTAATGGATTTACGAACACGATTCGGTCTTCCAAAGGGGGAACGAGACCGAAAAACACGGATCATAGTCGTCAACGTCAATGGAAAAGAAATGGGACTGATCGTCGATGAAGTCTCGGAGGTCATCCAGATTGACTCCGATCAGGTCTCCCCGCTGCCTCCAATGGGGGCCTCAATTTCCGCAGAATACATTCGTGGCATGGCAAGAATCGAAGACAGACTGATGATCCTGCTCAATGTCGAGAGGATCTTGTCCTCGGAAGAATTGGCCGCTCTATAAACGACTCGCGGCCCCGCTCATGACTCGTGAAGAGAAACCGGATGGGAGGAACCGCCGACTGCTCGGCAGATCACTTTCCAACAAAGAGAGGCCCAAGAGTTGGCGCTGTCACTGAGTCAAAAACAGATGTCCCAGCTCGATTTCGAGCGGTTTCGAGATTTGATTTACAAAGAAAGTCGCATCGCCCTTCGCCCCCACAAGAAGATGCTGGTTATGAACCGCCTGGCCAAGCGTCTTCGCGAACTGAACATGGATTCCTATAGCGATTACTACAAATACGTTACTTCGGAGGAGGGAAGACGGGAAGAACTGCCGAAGATGGTCGATGCAATCACCACAAACACCACCCAGTTCTTTCGTGAAGGGAAACAATTTGAATTCCTCGACACGCAGGTGTGGCCGCATCTTCTGGATCCGAAATCCGGTTCCACAGCCGTGAAAATCTGGAGCAGCGCCTGTTCCACCGGGGAGGAACCGTACTCCATCGCCATCTCGGCCCTGGAGGCACAACGACATTCGCCGGGACGAGCGGTCGCCATTCTGGCCTCTGATATCAGCGACACCGCCCTGCGAACGGCACGGGAGGGCATTTACACCGAAGACAAAGTAAACGGTATTCCCAGGGATCTGCTGCATAAGTATTTCCTGAAGGGGGCCGGAAGAGTGAAAGTCAAGCCCGAATTGCAGCGTCTGATCGAATTCGCCAAGATCAATCTCAACGATCCCTTTCAACGGCAATTAAGAGGGTTCGATATTGTTTTCTGCCGAAACGTGATTATTTATTTCGACCGGGGAACGCAGGAAGAACTGATGTTGAAATACTACGAGGTTCTCCGCCCGGGAGGGTACATCTTTTTAGGTCACTCGGAGACGCTTCACGGGATGGCTACTCGTTTTGAGTTCATTATGGCATCGGTATACCGGAAACCGATCGGAAAATGATGTTCGCGAGAATCAGAGGTGCGCAATGGAATTCGATCCGAACCAGTACATCGAACTGTTCTACCAGGACGCCGAGGAACACCTGGAACAAATGAACGAGGCGCTTTTGGCCCTCGAACAGAATCCCGGGAACACGGAACCGTTACAGGCTATTTTCCGGGCGGCGCATACCATGAAATCCTCCTCCGCGATGGTGGGATTCATGCACATCAGCGAATTCACCCACACTATGGAGGATGTCCTGGCGAAAATGCGGGACGAAAAGGCCCCCATCACCGGCGATGTCATCACGACCCTGTTTGACTCATTCGATTTGCTCAAGGAAATGCTTTCCAACCTGGGCGATCAGGAATCCGAAGCGCACAAGAATCGGGTCAAACAGCAGAGCACGGAACTCATCACACGCCTGCACAGTGTGGCCGCGATCCGACCGCCGGAGATTGCAGAAACTTCAACGGTGAATATCCCACGGATCCGGCTGGACGAAACAAAACGAAACCGGATCGAGGAATACCGCCTCGCGGGACACAGAATCTATGAAGTGGATGTCCTCTTCGAAGAGAATATCCCCATGGCCGCAACCCGCGCCTTTCTGATCTGCAACAACATGCGATCTCTGGGAGACATCCTGGTCTGTGAACCCGACGTGGAACAGGACGAAAATGCCGTGGTGGAGGACGGATTCACCTTTATTCTTGCAACGGATTCCTCCGAGTCGGATGTTCGTAACGCTTGCTCCGTGGGACAGGTCCGGAACGTGACTATACGGGACGTCACTCAGGCGGAACAATTTGAATGGCCGGATGAATCCGAAAAGAAATCCCCGGAACAAGCGCCGAAATCGGTGTCCCCGGTTCAGGTGGAGCCGCCCACTGCCGAGGCCGAAAAATCGCCTTCGACATCCTTTGAGCGACGGGAAGACCGGGTCCGAACTCAAACCGTACGTGTGGATATCGCAAAACTGGACCGTCTGTTGGATCTCGCCGGAGAACTGGTTATTAACCGGGGAAGGGCGATGGAACTGGGTCAACAGCTAGCCGCCCGCCGAGGCAACACCGGCGAGGAGGGGTTCCTTCTTGACAGCCTGGTCCAGCAGGGAATGATTATTACCCAGCTCCAGGAAGCCATTATGGAATCCCGAATGGTCCCGATCGGGCAGGTATTCCAACGGTTTCATCGTGTTGTGAGGGATCTCTCTCGCGGACGGGGAAAAGAGGTGGACCTGATCCTCGAAGGTGAGGAAACGGAAATCGACAAGAAAATTATCGACGTCATCGGGGATCCCCTGACGCACATGATCCGGAATTCGGTCGATCACGGGATTGAGTCCCCGGCCGAGCGGATCACCTCCGGAAAACCTGTCCAGGGCAAACTGACTCTGGCTGCATCCCATGAGGGAAACAACATTACCATCACCGTCCGAGACGACGGTAAGGGATTGGATCTGAAACGTATCAAACAGAAAGCCGTCGAACGGGGCCTGTACACAGAGGAGGCCATCAACCAACTGCCGGATCGAGAGGTACTTCAGATCATCTTTCAGCCAGGCTTCTCGACGGCTCAGGTGGTCTCCGACATTTCAGGCCGGGGAG
>JAKPRU010000343.1 GCA_029557025.1 Candidatus Omnitrophota bacterium
CGTGATCGGCTCGCGCGGTATGGCGTTAGAGCCTCACGACCTGATCACGAGGGATGCCGTTTTGTTCAGGCGCGCTCTCTCCAGGAGATATGCCGCCATCTTCGCCACATTGGATGGGTTGAGCATCCCGGGGAACTCCGCAACCTGCTCCCGATAGTCGCCATCCGCCGCTATCGCTACGGAATCAGAGAGAATGAAATCGTCAAAAGTATATTTCTTCTCCTCATTGATGTACCGGCATCTGACGGCATTTGGGGTGTTGAATATGCTCGGCTGCTCGATGCGGAGCGTTGATGCTCCCTGCTCAACAACATCATTTTCCGTGAGATCCATCACGGGACTTTCATAATTCAGATCACGGTACTTGAGCTGAAAGATGGAATCAGAATAGATCAGATCACCCCGGAATGTGTTGAGTATGTCCTGAAAATGATCGATCGCGGAGCGCTCGTCACGCAGGCATATATCGCAGGTCCAGCCTTTCGTGTCGCAGTACGATGCCGCCGATTCTATGAGGTCAGTGCTTACCCGGGAAGACGCTATCTGCATCCCGCCCCGCTTGCTTGATCTTATCATGTAATCGAGGGCATGCAGCGCCGGGTTCCTGGTGTATTCCGTGACCCCTGTCGTGGGATTGTAGACCTCCATTCCCTCGATGACCATTGTGATATCGGGAAGGCCCTGGAAGACCTCCGGGTCATACTCGAAACGGCAGTAGATGTATGCCGTGTAATGCTTCGGCTCGTTCCACGGCTCTTCCTCCCCTGCCGTTGCGGTAGCCAGCGTTGAGCATACGGCCTGGTCGGAGGTGCCGCGGAAAAACTCATAATAAAATTTGTCGCCGTACTCGGTATAGAGCTTGTCGCCAAGAAATATTTGTGGAACCCCGTCGATCTCGTAGATACCCTTGATCGGACCTTCGCAAATATTCCCTACGAGGTGCAGGTATTTATTATCCTCTCCGGTAACGCAGGCATACACCCGATTGATGCCCACCCTGGTGCGGCCGTATATGAGCGGCAGGGGAATGCGGTTGTCGCAGGTATTCACGAGCTGCCCGGGCCTCCCAGGATCTTCGCGCGGGGACATTTTCATCCGGTCTGCGGAAACAAGGGACACGGCTGCCAGGGCCGCCATTGTAAAGACCGCCCCCGCGTTTGCCGCTATCCATGTCGCTACCGCTGCTGCTGCTGCTGGCATTATACCCGCCTCACCCTTATGATTTTCATGTCACCGGTGACCTTCATGGTTCTCACTCCGGCATCCCAATAACTCGCCACCACAACACCGTTTCCGCCGTATATGGCCGGATAATGATCTCCCTGCGGAGTCCTCACTATCACCATATCCCCGGCGATCTGCCGCCCTACGGGTATCTCCACCCCGTTGACATCAAAGGCCGCATTCAGCGCATCGAGAATCTCTTCCCTTGTCGCGGTCGGATACCACTGCGAGTAATTCCAGATATCTATTCCCCCCGGTATCTCCAGGGTCAGCCTGTTCTCCTTGCCCTGATCGCAGAGGAACGCATAGACGAACCCGAGACACCCGTAGGAATCGGGACCATATCCGGAAGCGGAAAAAGGCTTGCCGATGAATTTCTTCATGCTGTCGGCAAATGTTTTCCTCTGCTGCTTCACAGTTTCTGCGTCCTCCCCCACCATATTTCTTTCTGCATCAGGGAATTGATGAACCTGTCTCCGCCGAAATTGTCAGTGTTGCCGAGCAACCTGCACCGCTCATATGTCTGATCGCAGGTTGACTCTCCGCCGACATAGCCGCACTCGGTTCCCTTAAAAACCCACGGACAGGAAGACATTTGAATCCGGAGCGGCTTTTTGTTCCAGAGGACAAGCTCATTCGTAATGGTGATTTTTAGGGTGTTCTCGTCATACAGTTGCCAACCGCCGATGATGCCGCGCAGGAACTCCTGAACATGCACGACATACTCTGAATCTATGGCCCCCACGGACAGTATTGCCCATTTGTTCCGAATATCTTCATTCAGGACGATTGCGGCCAGGGTTTTGCCTGTGTCGTCGATTTCGATATCTATGGATTCCACGGCCAGGGTCGCGCTGCCTGAAATATCGCCGAACTTGAACGCGATCGGCGTAAACGTCTCGCCCTCGTGGATGATCTGGATATCCGAATCGTTGTACCTCACCGTAGCAGCGCCGAGTTGGAGCTCCAGGAGGAAGAAATAGGTCATTTCCTCGGCTGCGATGGTGGATGCTATCCCGGGAATGAAGTTTCTCATATCATCGCCAGCCCTTTCAGCTCCAGGCCCGTGCTGTAAAGCGCATGGGCAAACTGTGTCCTGGTCATTTTGTCATTGGCGAACCTGCAACGGTTCCGCATGTA
>JAKPRU010000354.1 GCA_029557025.1 Candidatus Omnitrophota bacterium
AATCCCGGAAACGGGAACCGATGACTTGGGGTTCGAGCAGCTCCAAAGGCTGATCGAAAACCTGGTCCAACAAGAAGCGGCCCGGAAAAAGACTTCCCCCAATGACCTGATTCGTGTCGTGCGCGGAAATGAAGTGGTATGGATGACAGCGGACGAAGCGGATGCTCTCCTCGCTTCCGATACCGAATCGGAAGATGATCGCCTGCGCAACAGTGTCGAACGCGCCTTGAAAGGCGAGACACGAATCCTCCATATCGAATTAAGAGCCATGATTGCGCTGGGCATGGAAATGCTGGATCGCTATGCCAAAGAAGGATCGGTCGATCAAAATGAGGTTAATCGCATCCGTCCGATATTCATCCAGTTGGAGCGTCGTATCAATACAACCGTCAATCGGTTGAAGGAAATCGAAGAACGCATTCAGAACTACCGCAGAATCAACCCCATCCTCGATGAGTTTGAAAGTAAGATCGGACATTTGCTCAATTTACAGCGCGTCGGTAAGAACGAAGAAGCAGCCGATCTGGCAAAAGAACTGGGCGCTCTCCGAAAACGATATCTATTCCTCAGTCGGGGACTGGCTTCGGACACCAACGTTGTCTACGGCCACCGCCTCGATCTTCAGAAAAACAAGAAAACGATATTGAGCAACCAGAAATATCTGGCGGCTCAGCGCGCGGGTAGGTTGACGAAACTGCTGGAAAAGGGACGGACCCGCCTGGAGATTCTTTGCAACGGATTCCCCGTCGAAGAGGCGATCAAAGGTGAGCGGAAAGACGAAATAAACACCTGCATGGAGGATATGAAAGCACGGCAAGGTGAACTCAGAGCCATCTCCAAAGGCTTACAGGTGATTGAGTTCCAGGAAAAGGAAGTCGAATCCGTCATTTCCCATATCATCCAGAACGTGGTTCGGGAGGAATCCAAATTGGAAGAAAGTGAGAAGTCGCCCGAATCGCAGCCTGGCACCTCCGAACCTGCACAAGAAGACAAACGGTTGCGACGAATGGCGACCGTGGAGCGAAGACGATAATACCCCTTCTTTCTGGAGCCTCTCGATTCAGCTGAACCCACAGAACGGACAACCGACCTTATTTCTCCGTGCGAAATCTCTCAAAACACGACCCTTTGTCGATTCCAACGGGAAAATTATCGGGGAAAATAAGAGAATCTCGCGGCGACCCAAGCCGATGCGACAGATGACGATATTCCGCGCCGGGCAGGAATCAGCCGGGTGGGTTACGGCTGTCCGGGATTGTCCTGACTGTCGGTAAGGGGACGCAGTACCACACGAACGGTGGTATTCGGGATGATTCCGACCATCTGCCGGTGTGTGCTTTTCCTTTCCTTGGCGAGAACACGCAATTCATGTTCGCCCATTCGTACTCCCGTGATTTCCCGCCCCCTTGGTCGCCCGTCAAAATAGATCTCCACCGGGGTCTCTTCCCATCCGCAGAACCGGAGATCGCCTTTTCCCCGCATCCCGATCCTTGCGTGATTCGCGGCTTCTCCGATTACGGGTAGAAGCGAAACCAGGACCGCCCCGATCAGAACCAGCGAAATCGGACGGGAGAAACGCCGAAGGTGTAATAAGACCCCCACCAGCCAGGCCATCGGAACAAATCCCGGCGCAAAAAGGTCCCAGTCATTCTCCGGCCCCAGGTCGATGTGCCATACCAAGCTGTACCCCAGGTATAGAAGCCATACCGAACTGAAGAATAAAAGGTAACGGTCCCGCACAATCAGAACGAAATTGCGCCTCGATAGCGCAATGAACAAAAGCGGCCAGAACATCGCGCCGCAAACAATTTGGATTTGCCCCCATTCCCGAAAATGCCGCCTGGAAAACAGCGGGTAATACATACCCGTATCCCCGACATCAAACAGGCGGAGAAGGTGCTGCCCATACAGCTGACCGTGCAAATCTACCCCCAGCCAATGCGCACCACGGAGAAACACAAAAATCAGCCCCAAGGGAATCAAGCCAAAAGCCAGCTCCCGCAACCCGCTTCTCTTTCCCCCGGTAACCATCCATAAAACCAGGAGACTCGGAAACAGGAACAACCCCATGAGATGAGTCCAGCACAGAAAACTGTACGCCAACGCCGCCCAGCCGACCGATATCCGCTCCTGAAGAACCAGCAACCCGACAAACAGGTACAATGCCGTCGCGGTGGCCACTAGAGCATAATATTCGACATGCCCGCAGAAAATGCGTCCGAATCCGGCTGTCAGAAGCAGAAAAAGCGACCATCGGCTTGAATACGGCGAAACATGTGCCGTCAGCACGGAAATAAAAACAAAAAGTCCGCCGGACAGAACCGAGTAAAGATGAAGCGCATCGACTCCGTTCCATCCGAAAGGAGAAACACAAACATAAATCCCTCTTGCAATCGCTTGTGCCAGAAGCGAACGACGGTAGAACCAGACTCCTCCTTCCACCATCCGCCAGATCCGATCCCCGTCCTCAGTCGGCACAACTTCCCGAAAAAACCAATAAATCAGCGTCATGCAGAATGAAAAAAGGGTTGCATAAAGAATTGTTCGGAACGATATGCGGGACTGAATACGCTGGATCATGACCAAAGAGGACTCACCGGAAACCCTTGAGCGCCTCGATTTCATCCCGGTATACATCGGTGCTGCCCAGAAATCCGCCGGAGCGCAACATGCCTCTTACCTGGGTAGAGGGGGCAACGATTCGAACACGGCATCCCTGTTTCTCCGCGTCGCGATAGAACGAGTGGATTAACGACACGGCTTTGCGCGGAAGCATTCCGATATCGCTGAAATTCAAAATGATGCACCGATAACCCAGATCGAGAAGATGCCTCATGGATCGACTTGTTTCGGCGCTGTCCTCTCTTTCCCAGACTCCGGAGAAGTCGAGGATAATTACATCTTCCACATTTCGAACGTTGACTTCCATAATCAGACAATCCGATAAAACCGAGTTTGACTCCGATCAATGTATACTGAACACGCTTGTCATGGCAAGACGCTGGGGGTAAAGGTCCCGCAATCTTTCTGGTCTGTGACGGTTTGTGCTTGTCCGCCGTGTTTGTCCATGTTCCTCCCTCATTGACCGCCGGCCCACCTGTCATTAAGATCTCCCAGGGAGACTGAATGATGGAAGATTCCAACGCCAGAGAAATCAATCCAAAAATCGGCAAATTAGTTGCCGCGATTGGGGATAAACGCCGCGAACTGGGGCTTCTGGAATGGGGGCAGGTTCCGCTGGAAGAGGTAATTGATCGATTGAAGAAAAACTCCAGGGATAAAAAGGGCAAAGAAGAAATTCCTCAAAAAAAGCAAACCAAAGGAGATGGGCGATGAAAACGGCTTATGAACTGGCAATGGAACGACTGGAAAAAGAATCACCACGCTTACAGAAACCTCTGACGGACGACCAGAAAAAACGTCTGGCTGAAATCGATGAACAATACCAGGCAAAAATCGCCGAACGCCGAATCTTGAGCGAAAAACAGGTCATGGATCTCCTCCGGGAAGGGAAACAGGAGGAAGCCGGAAAAGCCAGAGAACAGTTCATCGAAGAAATGCGTAAATTGGAGGAGGAAAAAGAATCGGAGAAAGAGAAAGTCCGGCGCGAGTCGCAGTAGGTCAGGTTCGGTTGCGCAATCCCAGTATAGAACGGGCCAGGTCCAGGTCCTCTTGAACGGCTCCCCGAAATATAACGAGTCCCGCGCCGTACACCACCGCACCGATCAAAACCTCCCAATACCAGGCGTACGGAAGCGCAACCAGGATTGCGGCCATTGTCAATGCCGCAACAATCATCCCGAAACTGCGGCACAAGTCCTTTCTGTGCCATTCCATTCGATCTCGACAGTAATAAACCAGCGCACAAAAATAAAGTGCCTGCGAAAAGATAGTAACCGCTGCCGCCCCTTCGGCGCCATACCGGAGAATAGCAGGGATATTCAGGACAAAATTCGAGCCCATCGCCAAAATCGAAGAATAAAAATTCTTCTTTTGCCGGTCGATTGCATTGAGAACGGTTCCGAGCAGAAAGTTCCCGAAAATGAAAGGAAGCGACCAGACCAGGAGCATCAGCACCATGACCCCATCCGGCGCGTATTTCGGATAACACTGCTCCATGAATGATTCCGCAATCAGGGTTCCTCCTATCGCCATGGGAATGCTCAGATACATCAGCAGCCTGAGAAAACAGGCGATCAAGCGGTCGATGGATTCACCCTGTGCGTACAGCGAAGACAGCACCGGATAGGATGCAACAGCCAGCATTTGCGGAAACAGGAACAGCCCTTCGAATGGTCTGTACGCCGCCTTGTAAATACCGGTCTCGGCGTCCCCCGCCAGGATATTCACCATCACAGTATCCTCGCGGTGCAGCAGAAGAATACAGGCCGCCGAAAGGCCGATAGGGACTGCCGTTCGCTGCCAGGTCAACGCCAGGTGGAAATCCCAGCGTGGTCTGCATGGTGCAATTCGTCGAAAAATCACCCGCCATCCCAGTGCCATCGCCAGCAAACCGGAGGCCATATACACCCACAACAGCGCAGAAATCCTTCCCCCCATCCATAGCGCGGTAATCCCTGCCACAACCAGGAACGTTCGATCCGCCAGGTTGATCCCGGCTTCCGCCGCCAGCTGTTCCTGACTGCGCAAAAGTGCCTTGGTCAATGCGCCGTGAAAAATGATGACACAGTAGACGGAA
>JAKPRU010000374.1 GCA_029557025.1 Candidatus Omnitrophota bacterium
AGCTTGTTTTGGCACGGACACTTTCGGAGGACGCGGTGCTGTTTGAAATGGTTCGCAGCGCAACACCGGAACTCAAAGGCTCCCAGCTCCCAAATCTTTCTCTGACCATCGAATCTCCCAACCAGGAGCATTATACTCTTCTTGCTGAGAAGGACCGTTTGAATGCGCAGCTTGTTGCCGATCAGGCGAAACTGGCGCAGATCGAAAAAATGCTGCCGGACCTTGAGCAGAAAGTGCGTGAGGTCCAAGACCAGATCTATGAGAGACAGATTGAGGTGGCGCGTCTGAAAGCCGAGTATGACCGGTCTTACGAGATTTTCGGCGGCATCGACAAGGAGCTGGGGTGGGCGTTCACAACCATTTTCTCCGAGCGATATGAGATGATCCCGATTACCAAAGCACTGGCCAAGGATACGGTTGCCAGGCCCAACCGTCCTGCTGTCGTTGTCCTGTCCGGCTCGATGGCCTTTCTTGCGGCGCTCGCCTATTTCCTGCTGAAAGATCTCTACGGCATCGCCCAGAAGAAGGAGAGCGCATCGGTATAATCCCGGCGCGTCGCTCTCTTTACAAAAACAGCGGAGATAGGAAGGAACATGGGGTTTCCGATGATTCGCAAAGGATTCCCATCTGCGGTCTGGCCGATCGGGATGGTCCTGTTTGTATTCCTGATTGTGTTCTTCTGGCCCATTCTGACCCCGAACCTCAATGAACGTTCACATGTCGGGGGAGACCTTCAATTCAAAGATTACCCGTTTCGGCTTTTCGCCGTTCGAGAGCTCCTGAACGGGCATATTCCTCTCTGGGATGAATATTTGTTTGGGGGCTGGCCGGGAATCGCGAACTCCGAGTTGGCGTTCTTCTACCCGCCGAACCTTCTGCTTCTTCCGTTTTGGAGTGAGCATGGTTTTTCCTATTCGATTTTTGAAAGATGGATTCTGTTGCATTTGTTTTTCGCCGGACTGGGCACGGCCATGTTAGGTCGGAGACACGGGCTTACGAATGCCGCTGCGCTGCTTGCCGGTATCATTCTTACCTTTTCCGGGTTCCTGGTAGCCCACAAGATACATTCCAATATCATCCAAACGGCGGTTTGGCTGCCCTGGATTCTCCTCTGCCTGGAAGGATTTCTGGTTGAAGGACGGCGAATGGCGGGGTGGCTCTGTGGAGGCTGTCTGATCTGCGCGTACTTTGGCGGCCATCCGCAAATGGCTATTTATCTCACCTTTGTTGTGCTTGCCAGACTGGTGTGGGCGGTTTGCGTAGCCGAAACAGAGGAGCGGGCGAAGGCGGTTCATCGCGGGCTGACAGTTTTCGTGCTCGTTGGTGTGGCCGGACTTGCCACCATGGTGCAGTGGCTCCCTCTGCGGGGGCTGGTGACCGAGGGAGAACGTGCCCGCCCGACCTATGAATCGAGTTCGGAGTTGTCGCTTCCCATTGAGGAACTGGTTGTCGATACGGTATTGCCGGAAACGGTCCGTCTCCCCGGTCTGGATGTTGGAGCCGAAGTGTTTTACTGGGGGATTGTCACAACATTGATTGCGTTGTTTTGTATACCGGTGTTTCGCTGGAAAGGACCGGCCGGCTTCTATCTCCTGATTGCCGTAATGGGAGGGATCCTGGCTTTAGGGGATGTCACGGCGGCACATCGGTGGGCGTATGAGTTTATCCCCGGAATAGCCTGGCTTCGTGCGTCAAGTCGGTGGATCTTTGTGGTCACTCTGGCTGTTGCGCTTGCGGCCGGGCGAGGACTGGACGCTCTCACGCGGGACCGCATTTTCTCCCGGAATCACGTTGCACGGATTTATCTCGGCACGTTTGGAGTGTTGTTCCTCTGTATGTTTTTTGCCTTTCTTCTTCTGATCGTTCTTCGTCTCTTCATTGTTCCGGGACAGATATCCGATTCGTTGCCGCTGTTGATCCGGCAGATCGGCTGGATTTTGCTTTGCCTCCTTCTTGTTGCGGCAGCAGCCGTCCTCTATGCGCAAGGGAAAATCACGCATACGGCTCTTTCCGCTTTTGTTGTTCTATTGGTTTTCTGGGATTTGGCTACTGTTCACGGAACCCGCGAGATCGAACCGGGAACCGGGGAGTATGTTTGGGATGAATGCGTACAGACGATTCTCAATAATCCTGCGCGGGGCCGAGTCAAGATCCGGTTCGGTCCCGAAGGTGAAGACCGCCGCCAATATCACGGTCAGGTGTTCGGATTTCGTGAGTTGGACGGCGAGAGTCCCCTGAGACCCTCCTATTACAACGTGCAGCGCAATAATGGCCTGCACAGTCTGGAAGATCCGACACGTATCAACCATCGGTTTCTGGACCTGCTGAATACGGAATACATCCTTTCGGATATTCCCGGTCCTGGTGGTCCATGGAAATCAATTCAGGAGCATCTATGGCGAAATCCCGATGTCTCTGGTCGGGTTCGGTGGTACGGTTCCTGGTGGGCTGTCGAACCGACCTCGATTCCGGCTTTGCTGGCGAGTCAGAGTGTCCCTTATGATCGTGTTGCACTGGTTGGTCTGGATCGGTTCAAACCATCGAGTGTTGCCTCCGCTCGAATCTCTGGAGTCTCAGCCGTATTGCCTTCCCCGATTGTCTGCCTGAGCATTTCCAAGAACTCCGTGCGGCATCAATCTGTAATCCTGGTTGCAGGAGAGAATTACTCCCCGAACCGGACCGGATACAACATTGTCGTTTTGGATCCTCAAACCGGGAAAGTTACCAAGCGGGATTGTTTTAACACCATGGCGGACTTTGATCCTTCCACCGGATTTGCCCCTCCCGAGAAGCAGGAAAACACCCGTATGGCTCGGTTTTTGGACAGTGTTCCGAACGGCCATATCGTTCTTGCCTCGATTCGAGAAGAGGGCACGAACATCCTTCAGGAGAATGCGGTTCGGGCGCTGTGGTC
Organism: Candidatus Omnitrophota bacterium; assembly: GCA_029557025.1. GTDB lineage: Bacteria > Hinthialibacterota > Hinthialibacteria > Hinthialibacterales > JAKPRU01 > JAKPRU01. The sequence goes on from JAKPRU010000374.1 coordinate 2,915, forward strand.
CTGCGGATCCGGCGTGGATTTGCGCAAGCGCCTTTGGCTGGCGCATTCCATGATCGGGATAAAAGGAATGCCGCCAGGGACGGCCATGGAGGTAGTCAGCGCCACGGAAGCCCTCATTATGAGTGAGGCAGATGGGGCCTGGTTCCTGTCACCGCCTTCTCTATCGCCCCCGGAGATCTTTCTGGATACTCGACATTTCAATGCGCGACAGTTGTACGAGGCTCACAGCCGGTTCCCGATTTCCATGCCGCCCGCTTCTTCGTGCCGCATCGGCGATGGGACCGCTATGCTTCGAGTTCCGCTTGTCCTGTTCAGCTCTCCCAAAGACGATTCCGTTCCCCGGGATGTTGAAAGTGACCGAGCTGCGTTGATTGTTTCCGGAAAGGACTGTGCGCCCAATCGTCGCGGCTACAACCTGGCATGGCTTGACCCGATCAACAACAACGTTGTTGCCACGGACTCCTTCGATATCGGCATGGACTGGGATGTTGCCACCGGCCAGGTTGTTTCCGGGACTCCGGAGAATTGCCGGATGATTCGTTTCCTGGAGAATCTCCCCAACGGTGCGATTGTGATTGGTGCGGTACGCGATGAAGGCTGCAATATCCTTCAACCGGAGACCATCCAGGCGCTCCAAGGTGTCGGATGCGAGTTGGATGTCAGGGCAAAATTTCGCTGGGCACATGCCTTTGTTGGTGTGAAAGGCGCAACTGTCGGGTCCGCTGTGGAGATTGCCTCCAGCACACATGTCATTATCAGAACTTCGGTCGAAGGATTTCCCATGCCGGAACTGAACACCCCTCCGCCGGATCTCGCAGCGGCGGAGTTAGACGCCGCGCGGAGCGCACAGTTGACTGCTTTGCAGATCCCTGTCCTGATGTCCCGTGGGGCCAAGGAACAATTGGCTCGCAAGCCTTTTGTTCCGTTCCCCCAACCTGCTCCGACAGCCATCCAGCCGGGGACATCCGCCTATCCGATCGCCCTGGAATCGGACCTCCGAAAGGAATCCTCCGAATCCCAATGGCTTGTAACACAGTCCTCTCCTGAGGAAATCGAAATAGCCGGATTTGCTCCGAAGGATGGACTGCTGTTTATCAGCGAACCGTTCTTTCCGGATTGGAGAGCCTGGCTGGACGAGGAGGAAGTGGATATCTTCCCGATTTTCCGATTCTTCCGTGGTATCGCCGTTTCAACAGGTCGTCATACTCTGCGGATGGTTTATGATCCGCCTTCGTTTGCGCAGGGATTCTCATTGTCTTGTCTGGGATTGGTGATCTGGCTGGGGTGGGGAGTCTGGCTGCTTTTCAATCGATCTGTCCGCAAAACCGTACAATGACCACCACGGGTCCTGTGTATCCCAATCAGGCCATCATGGATGTCGGCAATCCGGTTCCCTCGCGTTGAATCGGGAAGATCAAGCGGAATGTCGTTCCTACGCCGACAGAACTTTCTACTTCGATCCTGCCCGAATGGCTGGAGACGATCTGATGTACGACAGAAAGTCCCAAGCCGCTTCCGGAGTCTTTGGAGGTAAAAAACGGATCGAAAATATGTTGAAGATTGTCCGAGGGG
>JAKPRU010000389.1 GCA_029557025.1 Candidatus Omnitrophota bacterium
CTGACGGCACGGAGGTCGAACGAAAAGGCAAGAATGTCTACCATTTCGACACGGACCAGATGGCCGAAGTTCTGGCCCGGTGGGATCCATACAACAAAATCGAGATCTCCGCGATCGATGGAATCTGCGAATTCGATCAGATCATCGAGGGGGTCACAATGTTGCAGCGGTCTTCGGAGGGTGGCGGTCCGTCTCAAATGATCATCATGGAACACCGGGAGGATAAGCACCCGGCGCTGATTGTCCGTGGTGAAGGCGGTGTCAGCGAGTACCACGCATTGCCCTCCGGTGCGCATATTGTGGTCGAGCACAATTCGCGCATCCGAGCGGGCGATGAACTGGCCCGCATCCCCAAGGAAACCTTCAAATCGCGAGATGTAACCGGCGGACTGCCACGGGTGGAGGAAATCTTTGAAGCCCGTCGTCCGAAACCACGCGATCTGGCTATCATCACCAAACTCGACGGTTGGGTTCGTCTCCCCAAGCAGGAAGAAATCACCGAGGAGATCGAGCATAAATTGGAGCGGAAACGGAGAAGAGGGACCCGACTGATCCTGATTACCGATAAGGAAGGCGAAATCCTCACCGGTTATGAGGTTGAGGTCGGAAAACACGTTATTGTCCGAGATGGAGACTGGGTGTCAACCGGAACGAAATTGGTCGGTGGTTCCATTGATCCCCATGAGTACCTCGAAGTAATGGGTGAAAAAGCCACACAGGAATATCTGCTTAATGAAGTCCAGGAGGTCTATCGCCTGCAGGGCGTGCGGATCAACGATAAGCACATTGAAGTCATTATTCGTCAAATGATGCGCAAAGTTACCATCACCGACCCCGGCGATACCAATTACCTTCCGGATGATGATGTGGACCGGCTGGTTGTCCTGAGAGAGAACGCGGAAGTTGTGGCGAAGGGCGGGAAACCGGCCCAGTTCAAGCCTCGGCTCCTGGGAATCACCAAGGCCTCTCTGGGGACGGAATCGTTTATTTCCGCTGCCTCGTTCCAGGAAACAACCCGCGTTCTTACCCAGGCGGCCATCGCCGGAAAATACGATTTCCTGATGGGCCTGAAAGAGAACGTGATTATGGGACACCTGATTCCGGCAGGGACCGGGTGGGAATACAATCAGCGGCGGAGAGGAAGCAGTCGGGATGAGTAATGAAAGGAGCCGGACGGAAATAGAAATAGCGTGCGGGTTCCTTGACAAGTTTCTCGAAAATCTATATCTTAAAAACCTGTGCCTGTGTTGTACTTCGGCTTGGGTGGCAGGGAGGTAGACGCTTTGGATCCGGGCACGTGCCCTGTTTGGGATCTTCCCAGCGTTTCCTTGTCGGCACACGCAACCCAGGACTTTCCAAGAATTAACGTTTCTCCGTTTACAGGCGGAGCGGAATGGGTGAATATTTGGAGGCTATGGAATGCCTACGATCAATCAGTTGATTAAAAAGGGACGACAGCAGAAGCGTAAGAAGGTGAAGGCTCCTGCACTGCAAGGTTGTCCGCAACGCCGAGGGGTTTGCACTCGGGTCTGGACCATGAGCCCGAAAAAACCCAACTCCGCTCTCCGGAAAGTGGCTCGTGTGCGCCTGACAAACGGAGTGGAAGTCAACGCCTATATTCCCGGTGAGGGACACAATCTCCAGGAACACTCCATTGTCCTGGTGCGTGGCGGAAGAGTCAAAGACCTGCCCAGTGTCCGCTATCACGTGGTACGCGGCACTCGTGATGCCAGCGGTGTGGACCGAAGACGACGGGGACGATCCAAATACGGGGCCGGTCGGCCGAAGTGAGTGGGAACCAATGGGACGTAAGAAAAAATCCATAGAACGCGACATCCTGCCTGACGCCAAGTACGGCAGCAAACTCGTGGCCAAATTTGTCAATAGCCTCATGTTTCAGGGCAAGAAAAGTGTGGCCGAACAGATTTTCTACAAGGCCATGGAACAGGTCGAGAAAAAAACAGGGCAGGATCCGCTGACCGTATTCAAAAATGCTGTGGAAAATGTCAAACCGAGTCTGGAAGTCCGGTCCCGCCGAGTCGGCGGCGCAACCTACCAGGTCCCGGTAGAAGTGCGACCCAACCGCCGTCAGGCCCTCGCATTCCGATGGCTCATTGCCGCGGCACGGGGACGTTCCGAACGCGGGATGGCTCTTAAATTGGCCCAGGAACTGATCGATGCGGCCAACAACCAGGGCACCTCGATCAAGAAAAAGCAGGATACCCATCGTATGGCGGAAGCCAACAAAGCCTTCGCCCATTATCGGTGGTAATTCGAACAATCTCCGCCCGCTTGCATTTCCGGCGGAGTGACCATTCTGAATATGGCGCGAACAGCGCAAGGACCAAGCCGGCAGCTCCTACACCCACAGGCGTTTGCCTTGGGATGGCTGGATTCTGTCGGTTGTTCTGTGAGCAAAAGAGCAGGATTTCATGAGCGTAAGTACTACCATAGAACGAACAGAGAATGCGCTCGAATTGGTGCGCAATATCGGCGTGATGGCACACATCGACGCCGGCAAGACCACCACCACGGAGCGGATTCTGTATTACACGGGGAGAACCCACAAGATCGGTGAAGTCCATGACGGCGCCGCCGAAATGGATTGGATGGCTCAAGAAAAAGAACGAGGTATCACCATTACTTCGGCGGCCACGTGCTGCCGCTGGCGAGGCCATCACCTCAACCTCATTGATACCCCCGGTCATGTCGATTTCACGGTCGAGGTCGAGCGATCCTTACGTGTGCTCGATGGGGCGATATGTGTTTTTTGTGCGGTCGGCGGCGTGGAGCCGCAATCCGAAACGGTCTGGCGTCAGGCAGACCGCTACCAAGTTCCGCGAATCGCCTTCATCAACAAGATGGATCGAGTCGGCGCCGATTCTCGACGCACCATTGAGATGATGCAAACGCGCCTTGGCGCGCATGTTCTCCCCATCCAATTACCGATCGGAACCGAATTGACTTTCTGCGGTGTCGTGGATCTTGTCGAAATGAAAGCCAGAATCTGGCATGAGGCGGAGGACGATTACGGGACAACGTTTGAGGACGGACCGATTCCGCTGGATATGCTGGATGCCGCGGAAGAGGCTCGCATTCACCTGCTGGAAACCTTGGCGGAAACCGATGACGGGTTCATGGAACGATACCTTGAGGGCCATCCGATTACCCCGGAGGACATTCGATCCGCCATCCGGTATGCAACCATCCATCTCGGCAGGATCCCCGTTCTGTATGGTTCGGCCCTGAAGAATAAAGGCGTCCAGCTTCTTCTGGATGCCATAGTCGATTACCTGCCCTCGCCGCTGAATGTCCCTCCTGTGATCGGATCGGATCCCGATTCCGGGGAAGAGACGGTCCGTGAAGCGCATATTGATGCGCCGTTTACCGCACTGGCTTTCAAAATCCAGTCCGATCCGCACGGCAAGTTGACATTTCTGCGCATCTATTCCGGCCGGATTCGCTCCGGTTCGGTCGTGTTCAACGCGAGGAAGAAAAAACGAGAAAAAATCGGACGGCTTCTCCGAATGCACGCCAACAAGCGGGAAGATATCAAAGAGGCTTGTGTCGGCGATATCGTCTGTGCAATCGGTCTGTCCGGAACAACCACAGGCGATACCCTGTGCGATCCGGATTCCCCGATTCTTCTGGAATCCCCGCAATTCCCGGACCCGGTCATTTCGGTTGCCATCGAACCCAAAAGCCGCTCGGATCAGGACCGCCTCGACGTCAGCCTGGCAAAATTGGCCGAAGAAGATCCGACGTTCCAGGTTCGCACCGACCGGGAAACCGGTGAAACGATCATCTCCGGAATGGGCGAACTTCATTTGGAGATCATTGTCGATCGCCTGATTCGCGAGTTTAACGTCCATGCCAATGTCGGGCGGCCGGAAGTGGCCTATCGGGAAACCATCCAGAAAGCCACCACGGGAGAGGCACGATTTGTGCGGCAATCCGGAGGACGGGGCCAGTACGGGCATGTCGTTATTGAGATTTTCCCCCGTCAACCGGGCGAAGGGTTTTCGTTTGAGGATTGCATCGTCGGGGGTGCCATCCCCGCCGACTATATTCCGGCGGTGCGGAAAGGCATTCAGGAATCATTGGCAACAGGGGCATTGGCGGGATATCCCATCGTGGATATCGGCGTGCGACTGGTTGACGGTTCGTATCACCCGGTGGATTCCTCCGAAATGTCTTTTTCTATTGCAGGTTCCCTGGCGTTGAAAGACGGTTTCCGAAGAGGATATGCTGTCCTGCTGGAACCGATTATGGATGTGGAGGTCATTGTTCCCGAAGAGAACATGGGGGATGTCATCGGAAATATCAACGCGCGCAGGGGCAAGGTGGTCTCCCTGGAACCCCGAATGAATTTGCAGGTCATCTCGGCAATGGTTCCGTTGGCGGAGATGTTCGGTTATGCAACAACATTGCGCTCGATGACTCAGGGAAGAGGCACATACAGTATGCAACTGGGGCGGTACGAAAAAGTTCCGTCCGGCATTCAGGCCGAAATTGTAGCCAAATTCACCGGCATGGGTCGGTGAATCCATGAAATGACGATACACACAATAAAGGAAGAGGACGATGGCGAAGAAGAAATTTGAACGAACGAAACCGCATGTGAATATCGGGACGATCGGGCACGTGGACCACGGGAAGACGACATTGACGGCGGCGATCACGATGGTG
>JAKPRU010000412.1 GCA_029557025.1 Candidatus Omnitrophota bacterium
GGCCACACAATCGCTCTGGGCTTGGGCTCCGTATTTCCTGGAACCGGCGATGATGGCGTTTCTGTCGAAGGTGTCCAGTGTTTTTGCAGTGCTCTGCTCATTCCTCGTGTTTCCCGATGAGTCCAAATTGCTCGGTTCCGGGGTCTTCTGGACCGGGCTGCTGCTGTGCCTTCTGGGATTTTTGGGAATGACCTTCCTGGGATCAACGATTCCGACGGGGGGCGCACTGATCGGGATTGTTCTACTCCTGTTTTCCGGCGTCTTCTTTGCCTGGTACGGAATCGCGGTCCGCTGGGCCATGACCGGTGTCGATTCCAGAATTGCCTTCGCGATCATTTCGATTTACACCTCGGTCGGCACAATCATCCTGATGGCCTTTTTCGGAGAACCATCCCGCCTGCTGGAAATGACTCCAGACCGGCATGTTGTCCTTGTTGTGTCGGCGTTGGTGGGGATCGCATTCGCGCATGTGTTCTTTTATATCGCCATTGCGCGGATCGGTGTGACAATTACCACCGGTTGCCAGCTTCTTTCTCCCTTTCTGACCGCCGTAGGCTCCTTCTTTATCTTTCACGAAGTCCTGACTTTCGGCCAATGGACTTCCGGGGCGGTGCTGCTGGCGGGGTGCGCTCTGCTGATGTGGTCCCAGGAAAAGGTCCATTCGTACCGTGCCGTGCGGAAGACCCCAGAACATTGAAACGGCGCTATTGCATCACCAAATCCATCCAAAGAAACAGACAGCCCCGGAACATCTTCGCTCCGGGGCTGTTTGCATACCGTTCGTTTCCGATCTTACAGACTCTTCACACGGATATTCCGGAATGCGGCCTTGTGTTTGAAACTCTTGTGCTGAAAGGCGATTCCACCTTCCTGACGTTTGTGCTTGATCCCTTCAAGCCCCTCGATATCCGTGTCCTGGACGGTCTCGCCGTTGAGAATAACGGTCAAATGATTGTCTTTCACGGTAATCTCAACCGTATTCCATTCCCCAGCCGGCTTGATCGCATTCTTTTTCGGCGCAAGAACGTTGAAGATTGCCCCGGAACTCTTCTTGCTCGGCTCTTGACCGGCATCGTCGCACAGTTGGATTTCCGGGCTGGTAATAAAGACCTCTTTTTCGGGTGTATGGAAAAGAATCCCCGTGTTGCCGTCCTTCTCGATCAGGACTTCGCATCGCAGGGTGAAATTTCGGAACTTCTTCTTGCTGATGATTGCCCACCAGTCCCAGCCATCCATCTTCAGTATGTTGTTTTCAATGCTGGGTTTTTCGCCTTCCAGTCCCTGGATAATCCAACCATCCAAGTTTTCTCCATTGAACAGCAATTCGAATCCCTGACTTTTTTCCTCCGCACTGAGATCAACACTGCCCGCAATCAGCGGGAAACTCAGCAACGCCATACAGCATCCGGTTACCAATAATCGACTTATCCTGTCCATGCACAGCTCCTTGATTCATCGGCTTGACATGCCGAATTTTTTCGGTTGGGATGTCCCGGCGGGTTCAATCCTCAACAAGCCACCGTCATGCGGTCACCTACAATATATCTCAAATTACCCAGATTCCAAAAGCATGTACATTCCACTCGGTATGCCGTGGAGAATAATACCTTTCAGGCCGCGGGAAGCGGATTGGAGACCCGTGTCACGGATTCCCGTGGAGTAATTCTCAAGCCTCCTCGATGATTTCCAGGCCAAGCGCCTTGCCGAACTCCACCAAGGGCGCTTTCACGTCCCCATATACAGTTACGCGATGCCAACCGAACCGGTTCCATTCATTGAACATCTTCTCAAGATCACCGCACACCTCGGCGGCCAGTTTCGTTCGGCACCCTCGTTCAGTCTCCAGATTGCCTGCTGCCTTCGCCTGGTGAATGACCATTTGCTTACGTTTGAGACTTGTACGAAACGAAGTAGTCATGTATCCCGCGGGCAAGAACGACTGCGCACAGGCCCCCCGTGGATCGCGATTATGTAACGTCCGAATATCGTACTCGTTCGACTCGCACTTTGAACCGAAGGCTTTTGTCGTCGCCACGCAGTGGGAATAGACAACCCGGTTCTTCGATGTGTCCAAAGCAGGATCGGCGACATAGCCGGGACGATCGGTAAGGATTCGAGCCATCAACATGCTGACCGTATCATCCGGCGCAGCCTCGCAGACACCTTGCCCGCCGTCATTGAGAATCTGCATGAATCCGAGGCAGGGATAGGCCGACAGTTTGCCTGCCGCGAAGCCTCCAAGACAGTTCATGGTGACACTGTCCGTACCATGCTTCTTGAGCAGTTCCAGCGTGGCCAGGTACACGGCTGCCGCGTTTCGGATCGGTTCGGGTCCCGGCTCGACGACTTTTCGGGCTTGCCGGGACCAACGGTCCGCCCACTCGGCTGCCTGGTCTCGATCCACTTTCTCATAGAAGGCATTCAGGTCCTCAAAGTCCACATAAATCCCCTTTGAGCCAAGGAAGTCCCGCTCCTCTCCGGACTTGCCCCCTGTAACAATCAGAAATCTCGACTCCTTGAGACGCTTCACACACTCTCCAATGTCTGTCAGAGAAACAGGATCATCCGCGCATCTCGGCTCTCCTGTCTTGGGAAAAGTGCTGCGATAGACATCCCAGCACTTGCGGGCAAATGAAGCGGGGGTAACATCCGGTTTTCGGGCATCCGCGAATTGTCGAACTACGGCGATCATGTCATCCGGTCGAGTAGCGGAAACAGCCCCGACTGGAAGTCCCTCCTCACGCAGTTGACCGTAGGCTGTCAGGAAAAGACCGGACCCGCCCAGAAATTCATCCGCCACAACCAGGGGCTTCCCCAGCCGGCCGATCTCAAGAAGCGGCGCACGCTGCGCCCAATCCAGCGTGAGGACACACACCAGGTAACCGTCCACTTCGTCTTTCAGCGCCGTTGCTTTCTGCCCATCCTCCGGCCGCTTGATCGTTACAGGCACGAGCTCGATTTCCGGGCAGTTTTTCTCCAACAGCGCGAGAATTTCCTGCTGTCGGCCTTGGGCGTCAAAACCGGGATACGGCCAGAGCTCACGAACCTCCGTGTTCGACAGAAAAACGGCGGCCACACGCACCTTGCCCCGTTGGCTGTCGCCGGCAGCCTGGGCTGAGGATGTCAACCCATGCGCCGCCACAGCGGCGGCGCCGCCAAGACCCTGGAGGAAACGCCGCCGATTCACGGCAGCAAGACAACCGAAACACGAACCGTTCGACCCGGGCTGACACATGGTATTTCTCCTGTTCAAAAAAACAGACGCCGCAAGGGCCGGGCAGCGACTGCAGATATACGTTCTTTCTGAAAATTTATGGTAATTCATGCTTTGAAGTGCGTCAAGCAAAAAAAGCGGCCATCTCCAACACAGAACCTATCGCCCCGGAACCCCGGCCTGCAGAAACCTGATTCCATACATTCGGCTTACGTTTCGGACGAGCGGAAAATTAAAAATGAAACAGGGACCGGTGGTGTAATGCGAGCGGTGGAAGCAGTAAACCGGTCCCTGTCCTGGAGGGGAAGGGGATTAAACCCTGCTATGTGCTTTACTTCGGATGGACGAACCTGGAAATCACTCTCCAGAATTCATCTTTACATCCTTCCTTACTTTCCAATTTCAAGAAAATTGTATCACTATTCACTGAGAAGTCAACCCTTCTTGGCAAAATTTGTCCCCGCGCAGTGAAAATGTCATCCTGGGATTCCGGCGGATAGGTGTTATTGTCCAGGTAATCCATTTCATGCGCCTTGGCGATCGCGCGGATGTCGGATTGCACGCGAGACACTTTCGCTCGAATTCGTGTATTCATAAAATCCGGGATCACAATCGCGGCCAGGATTGCGATAATGGCGACAACAATAAGGAGTTCGATGAGAGTGAATCCCCGTTTTCTGTGAAGGAGGTGCATTGTTGTTTTCCCTCCTTTTGTATGGATTCTATGCCGCGTAGTGAACAGAGAGCCTGTGGATTCCCGTCCGGCATAACCTCCGATTCCGTGACCAGTCGGCAACAAGATACCCTTCCCTGGTCCGGCGCCATATCGAATCGGTTTACTTCAATATACATCGTTTGAATTTGCCGTGTTAATCAGCCAAAAATCACAAGATGCCTTATTTTGATGCCGCGATGGATCGGAGTTCCCCCTCTGGAAAGGGGTCACGAATAATTGATTCCTGGCGGGGGCTGGGCTATGCTCCCTTTTGCATGACATAATTGCATCGTCATTCAGCCTGGATGGAGCTGTCGGAAGACCGGATCGGGTGTTTGCCGGATCCGAAAAATATTCCATCCAGACAAGGAGACTCGGCCATGTTCGGACACAAGACCATTCTAGCCCTGTTTCTGGCAGTCGGGTTGGCGTTAGCGCTCGACCTGTGTGCATCCGTTCCGTCGACCGCAGCGGGATCGCCGGAGCGCCCCGTCAGCCGGGTGGCCATTATCACCGGCGAGAAAAGCACCCAGCCGGAGCGAAAAGCCGCAGAGATATTTCAAAAGCGTATTCTGAAGCGAAGCGCCATATCAGCCGAAATCGCCGCGGAAAAAGATGCCGCCGCAAACCCGCTCATGGAAAAGGCCGAGATGACATTCGTTGTGGGCACGCCCGAAGGGAATGGGCTATCGAAAGACCTGATGCAGAAACTGGGTGTCAAACGACCCAGTCTTCCCAATTCCGATATCCTGCATCCGGAGGGATTTGCGGTCAAATCCGGTGTTGTGAATGGGAAGGACGTCATTCTCATCGCCGGAACCGATGAGCGGGGCACGCTTTACGGTGTGGGTTGGATGTTACGGGCGATGACATATCGCGCGGACTCCTTACTGATTCCGAGCATAGATGTCCGGGAGAAACCGGCTTTTTTCATCCGGGGAGGACGACCGACCGGACCCGGCAGCCGGGCAAGACAATACGGAAACCTTCGGCCTCAAACTCCGGAAGAAACCGTGGAAGTCATGGAAGACCTGATGTTGCTTGGAACGAACGTTTTTGAGGAAGACCCGGTGGAAATGCGCTCCACATACGGCATGTTGACCGCATTCGGGAGAACACTGAACCAGATGCCCGCAAATGCCGACGGATCGCCGGGATTTCCACGCGAATGGGCAGCGGACGGCGGGCGCTCACGAAGATATGTTTGCCCTTCCATCCCGGAAGCGCGAAAGGCTCTGCTCGAATCGTTCGACCAAATGTTTCGGTCCGCCCCGGATTATGATTTCTTCACAACAAACTCCGGCGATGAAGGCGGATGCCGCTGTGAGAAATGTATGCCTTGGGGGAATACCTATATTCGACTACTTCACGAAGTCGCAGACCTTCTGCACAAATATCATCCGAACTGTAAAATTATGGCGACCAACCAGGATCTGACAAACGAGGGCAATCAGGCTATTTTTGATTACCTGAACAGCCGGGATTCCAGTTGGCTCTATGCCATTCGTTACGGCCCCGGCGCGGACGAGATGCAGACGTACATCCGGGGGCCTGTCAATCCGAGATGGTTTGAATATGAGGGATTCGGCCCCTTGGGTAATTACCTGAAATACATGTTTCATGAGTTGCCCCGAACTACTACGATTGCCCTCTACAGTGATATCACCCACTGGATGCAGGCTCAGTACGCGGTGCCGCATCCGGACATCGTACTCGCGGCGATTTATGACCGTCGATCCTGGAATGCCCGTCCGCGCAACTTCCACAAAGTGGCACAAGAGATTCTCCATTACTCCGTCGGGGATAAGCATTACAGCGAGGGAATGCACGATGATTTCAATAAGTGGTTCTGGTACCGTCTTCTCTGGAATCCCAATCAGGATGCCGAATCGATTACGAAAGAGTATTGCCGGTACTGGTTCGGACCCGAAGCACAGGATGAAATCGCCCAAGCCATTTTCCTCATGGAAGAAACCCTGGAAAAACCGCTGATGGATAATCCCGGCGTCGCGAAAGCGGTCGATCTTCTTCGTTCGGGCGGGAAGAAGATCCCGGACAATCTGTTACAGAATGATTATCGATGGAGAATTATTACAGAAAAGGCCCTGATGGACCTGTACCTTCAAATGCTGGTCCGGAGAGGGCAGGCAATCAAGGAGGAAACGGTCCCCATATTGGAGCGTGCAAGACAATCCTCCGATCCCTCAAACGACGTGGCGGAAGCGCTGAAGATTCTGGACCAACCACTGGAAACAGACGCGATGAAGGCAATCAAGGAGGAAGCGAAGGAGCGCGGGGAAGAATCAAACCGGGTAATCGGATATCGCGAACCGGTCGTCTTTCTAGTCGATCAGGGATTCGACCTGACGGAAATCGAATGGTGGAAGAAAACTCTTCAGACCAGCCTGAACAGCAAGAACGATGCGCACATTCGTAACGCTGTCGAAACGGTCTTATGCTACGATGACCCCGGCGAAGGAGGGTTCTACGATGATGTGGGATGGCCCAACGAATCGGAACATCTAACCAATGGGGAAACACTATGGGGCTTCGCTCCGTTCCGTGGTCCCGCAAAATTGTCTCATTACAATCTTGCCTACTCGTTCGGACAAGCAGATCGCGGTGTAACCTTCCGCTACGACGGCCTTGACCCTGATGCGGAGTATGTTGTTCGAATCTCCGTGGGGCTTCACGGAGAGGAAGAGATAGACATGCTTCCAGAGGCGGAATTGGAGGAAGGTCTGACCGCAGATGGTGAGGTAATCAGCGAGGGATTTCCGATCCCCAAGGGAGATGTGCAATTCCGGGAATTCGATATCCCTTCGACGGTTACGCGGGATGGAACAGTGGAAATATCTCTCACAGGTAAATCCAAGACTTTGCCCGTAACCGGGCTATTCGAAATCTGGTTGATGCGCAAGGATAGGATGCCCTGGACCAGTCGGGTGGAATGAGAATACATTCCTTCGCGATTCGGGAGTCGCGGTCAAGTACGGATGACATTTTCATTCCGAACGGGTCGGCCTTCGGTGCTTACTTGATACAAGACCACATTCGGAGGCTGAACAAATGATCCGAAGAGTCGAATTGCTCGGAATAACGATATCACGTAATTGGAGAAAAATGATAAAACGACGGCTTTATTCTGGGTTTTGTACGGCAGTGATGTTTCTGGTAGTGACGTTCTATGTCGGCGCGGAAGAACCATTTTATCGGGCCGAGGTGATCTTCCCCGGTGAAGACATCCATAACCACGGTTCGTGTATAGTCGAATGCCCGAATGGCGATCTTCTTGTCTGTTGGTTCCATGGAGGGGAGCGACAGACGGACAGCGCTTACGTCGAGGGCGCACGTTGGGTAAAGGAAACCGGGAAATGGAGCGAGCGCTTTCTCATGGCCGACACGCCCGGTTTCCCCGATACGAACTGCTGCATGATTATCGATCCGCAAGAGCGGCTGTGGCTGTTGTGGCCCACGATTCTAGCCAATACGTGGGAAAGCGCCTTGATGAAATACAAGGTTTCCAGTGACTACATGCGTCCGGAAGGTCCGCCCAAGTGGGATTACATGGAGGTACTTCATATCAAGCAGGGCGATGACTTCGAACAGAAAGTTCGGGTAAAAAGCGAGGAATATATCAAATCGTTAAATATGCCGCCGGATGAGCGCCTTACACGTTGGATTGACCGGAACTGCAAGCAGGCGGCGGATAAGCTTACGCGACGCCTCGGATGGTTCACACGCGGACATCCGTACATTCTGAACGGTCGGACGATGCTGGTCGGGCTATATTCCGACGGGTTTTCCTTTTCATTAGTGGCGTTGACCGATGATTGGGGGAAGACATGGCGGTTCAGCGATCCCATTGTCGGCGCCGGGAATATCCAACCCACTTTCGCAAGGAAAAAGGACGGGACACTTGTCGCTTACATGCGCGATAACGGTCCACCGCCAAAACGAGTACATGTTTCCGAGTCGACAGATAACGGGATGACCTGGAGCACGGTACACGATCATCCTCTACTTCCGAATCCTGGATCGGGACTGGAGGTCGCGAATCTCAACGACGGCGACTGGATAGTCATTTACAACGATACGGAGGAGGGGCGACACAGCCTTGCGGTTTCCATTTCACAGGACGAAGGCAACACATTTCCATGGACTCGCCACTTGGAATATAAAGAACCGGATAAGGGCGGGAGTTTCAGCTACCCGTCGATTATTCAGGCCCGCGATGGAACAATCCATGCATCCTACACGTACAACAATACCGGCCAACCTGATCCTCGGGAAAATGGCAAGACCATTAAACACGCGGCATTTAACAAGGCGTGGGTCATGGCGGGCGAACAGAAATAACGGAACCGTTCTTGTCGCCTGTATTCTTCTGACGGGGTGCTTCGCAGCCACCGCGTTTGCTGCGCCCCTGAAAGTCTGTCTTGTGTCGGGGTCAGAGGAATACAAGTCCGATGTCTCTCTTGCCGCGTTCAAGGAGTACTTGGAGAGGCATTTCGACATGGAATGTACGCTGCTTAAGGCGGTGGGGTTTAAGGAACTGCCAGGGCTGGAGGCCCTCGAGACATGCGACGTGGCCCTGTTTTTCACGCGACGATTACGAATTGACGGCCCGGACCTGGACAGGGTTAAACAATACTGCGAATCCGGCAAGCCGATTGTCGCCGTGCGAACCGCCAGTCATGGATTTCAGAACTGGCTGGAATTCGACAAGGAAATCCTGGGCGGGAATTACCGGGGGCATTTTCGCGAAGGTCCTGTGCAGAAGGCCGTTCCCACACCGGACGCGGAGAAGCACCCCGTGATGAACGGCATCGGGACGATCGAGTCGGAATATAGCCTTTACCGAACCGCACCGGTCGCCTCGGATGTCACAGTCCTCATGAATGCCTCCATCCCAAATGAAGCATCCCAACCTGCCGTATGGGTGCGGGAATACCGTGAGGCACGGGTGTTTTATACCTCGCTCGGCGGACCGAAAGATTTCGAGAATCCGCAATTTCGAAGGTTGTTGACAAACGCACTGCACTGGGCTGCGGGAAAAGAACTCCAGGAATGGAGGCCGCAGGGAGGCAAATGACATGCCCATGCGGGAGACGCCCATGACACGCATCCCACACCCAGAAGAACCCCCACCCCGACCCTCCCCGTAAACAGGGAGGGAGAAGAGACCTCCCCCCGTTCACAGGGGGATTGAGGGGGGAACCTTTCAAGCACACTGCCGATTCACCCGTGCGGTCTGTATAATCCGGGAATTCGGGTTATTCAAGGTCGAATCTGGCCCCATCCCAAACAGTCGAAATTGTTGTCTTTTCCCCGCTCAGGACAGGGGTCCGGAAGGCCGCATACGAGAAACGGATACACGCAAGTATGATTTTACTCAATCGAGGTCAAACGAAGAGATGAGTGTCCTGGCTTTTCTAGCGATTCCCATCGTTGCCTTCATCTTGGCAAGCAAATTGTATGCAAGATACATCGCGCTAGTTCTGGGCGAAGATCCGAATCATCCGACTCCGGCAGTAACAATCAACGATGGACGGGACTATGTTCCTACCAAACGATATGTAGTTTTTGCCCATCATTTTTCTGCGATCGCCGGAGCCGGACCGATTATCGGCCCCACCATGGCAGTACTCTATGGATTCTTGCCCGCATGGCTTTGGGTAGTTGTGGGAGGAATATTCATCGGCGCGGTACATGATTTCACAACGATGTTCGTCTGCCTCCGCGAAAAAGGGAAATCCATTGCCGAAGTGGCCCGAACTACACTCGGCAAGACAGGCTTTAATTTAATGATCTCATTTACAATCATGATGCTGTTGCTGATCTGCTCTTCATTTCTCAGTGCCACGGCCATCTCGTTAACTTCTCTATGGCCGCTCAGCAAGCTCGGCATCGAAGGGACCGATACGATCCTGAAGACCGTTACATCCGATGGAGTCGTTTACGGACGAATCGGGGGCATCGCCTCAACATCCGTAATTGTCATAACCTTGTGCGCCCCCCTTCTGGGTTGGCTGATTTACAGAAAGGGAATCAAGGCAATTTATGCGTATTTGCTGGCCTCCGCCATCTGCATTGTGTCTATTTTACTCGGTATTGCCTATCCGGTTTCCTTGCAACCTTTTCATTGGATGATCATTATTTCCATTTATGTCCTCATCGCTTCCGGAACGCCGGTGTGGGTCATTCTTCAGCCGCGCGATTTTATCAATGTACAGATTTTGTATGGCGGAATTACTCTCCTGGTCGTTTCATTATTATCGGCAGGACTCCGTGGCGTGACAATTTCCCTTCCGGAATTCAACCTTGCGGAAGGAGCACAGAGACTGGGCGTGGTCTGGCCGATGATGTTTATTACGATCGCCTGCGGCGCGATATCGGGATTTCACTCGCTTGTCGCCGGCGGAACGACCTGCAAACAACTGAGCATTGAAACCGATGCGCGGAAAATCGGCTTTAATTCCATGCTTCTCGAATCGCTGCTTGCGGTTTGTGTACTTCTTGCTCTCGGTGTCGGACTGAGTCTTGCCGACTATCGATCGATTGTCTGGCCTTCCGACCCCTTGGCAAAATCCAATCCCATCTTAGGATTTTCCCTGGCGGCAGGCCATTTATTCAACAGGGGCCTGGGGATACCTATTTCCCTTGGAACGGTGTTCGGCATTTTACTGGTCGAAGGATTTGTCATTACCACACTCGATGCCGCGGTCCGGTTGAACCGATACCTGTTTCAAGAGTTGTGGGCCATCCTTTGTGAGAATCGAAACCGACTTCTCGCAAACTACTGGTTCAATTCGTTCCTGACGGTGTGTTGCATGTTTATCCTTGCGTATTCGAATGCCTTTTCCGTGCTCTGGCCGGTTTTCGGAGCGGCAAACCAACTTCTTGCCGCGCTGGCTTTATTCACTGTTTCCAGCTGGTTAGTAATCAAAGGCAGGAAATATGTTTTTGCCCTGTATCCGGCGCTTTTCATGCTCGTGACCACGATCACCGCAGTCGTCTTTCTGTTATTGGATCAT
>JAKPRU010000414.1 GCA_029557025.1 Candidatus Omnitrophota bacterium
CGCCACAATTGGAAACTGAACGCGAAGAGCTCGGCGGTTTCGGCTTCATTCATCTCGAGGAGGCTGTCGTGGGGCGCATCGCCCGGGACCAGGCGCAGGCCGGTCTGGAGGTTGGCCTTGAATTCCAGATAGAGATTATCCCCCACCGGAGGATTCTGGTCCGGTTCGCGTTCGCAGCGTTCCATGTAGCGGTCCATACCGTCCAAGGCCTGATGGTAGGTCTGGAACCACACGGCGATGCGGTAGAGTTCCTGATCCCCGGGAGAAATGTGGTCCGCGTGCCGGTGAATATCCTCCCGCAATTCGGCCAGGCAATCCTCCAGCAGACGGAGGGTGGCTTCGTTGATTTTCTGCCGCGCCTGCCAGTTGGAGAGATGCAGCGGTTCCGTGTCCAACGGCCGCCTCAGGATGTGCTCATGCCACCGGAGGCGTTCCGGTGAGAAGGGATTGGCTTCGGTGATACGGCGGATCGTTTTTAATATTTCCCGAGTATCGGGAGGGAATGTGTAGTTCATTGTATCTTGGTCCGCCGGGGATCCGGGAAAATCAATCTCCGATGATTTTCAGCGCCGAAGGCGCATAATAAGTCAGCCCAGGGCAACGCTCTGGGAAATTGGCGATATAACAACAATTCCCTCTACTTCTGGGAGAGGATTAGGGTGAGGGAAGCCCGTAAGGGCGGTATACGTCAACTCCGTCCAAAGCGGGAATCCGTTATGACCATACCATATGATCCTGGATGGATGCAATCGAAAAATGCAGGGGGCAACAGCAAAATATGCTGGAATTGTTGTGCAAGAGATTGGCCAGACACCGCGAAGATTATTGTCAACTGTCTGATTCATAAGCACTTGTAATAGAAATGACGATATCGGATGGTTTTGGAATGATACGTGCACTGAGAATGGTTGGATGAACGCGTCCAGTAACTGCTGACTGACAGGCGGATTATGTTTTTCAAACGCTGGTGTCACGGCATGTGCATAACTCAGGGGATAAGTCCTGAGATGGATTAGCCGAAAGTAATCAATCCCCT
>JAKPRU010000419.1 GCA_029557025.1 Candidatus Omnitrophota bacterium
CGCTGGTGCGTGCATCAATGATGACGAGATTGTCTTCCCCAAGACTATCTTGAACCGACTGTGCCGAAACCAGCAGCTTTGCATTGGGGAATTTAGGCTGTGAGGCTTTCAACTTTGCGTGGGCGAGGTGGGGACTGATCAGCACAAGAACCAGAATTGCCAAGAATACAGGTACAGTTTTCCTTTTCATCGCGCTTTCTCCTTCATTGGGTTGAGATGGGACAATTTCGGAAAGTTTGTGCTACCGAAAGAAGGAACGGATGTTGCTCATATCTCTTGCCGGAAAGCCTTCAACCCAGGGGGCAAACCTATCCCCCGCAAAGAATAAAGACTCCTTGCCCCGACAGGCCAAGTCGCTGCAATGTGGTCGACCGTGCGGCAGTTTCTGGGTGCTGGTGCGTGTTCCGCGATCCGCTTTTGACGACAGTCGTGAATAAGGAACCGTGTTTCAGCGGCTTACGCAGATGTCTTCTTTTCCCATCCATAGGACATCCAGGATGGGAACTTGCCATGATGCTATGAACCAACAGCCGATGGCTGAACACAGACCTGGGATGGAACCGGGGGACGGGTTCGCACTCGATGAGGACGATTCCCCCCCAGGGCATCGCTGAATTGAGCCGCAACCTAACGCCGTTGGCCGAGAAATGTCCAATTGATTTTAGGCATGTTTTCTCTTGCATGCATAGGTGGATTCGATGAAGAGGCACACAAATGACAAGGAGTCAGGTCTCCTTATGTCTCCTTGAGACGTTTCAATCCACGTCCCCGCAAGGGGGAGCGACGGGATTCGAGATTTTCCGGCGGCCGTTTGATTTTGTTGGAAGGCTTCTTGAAATCCCGGGCAAGCTTTTCCGAACAGGAAACAGCGGCTTGAGAATCGCCCCATATCGTGATTTGGGTCGCGGGATCTGCCCCGTCTATCCCCCTCACGAGAGGGGGGATTCGTTA
The DNA here is from genome assembly GCA_029557025.1 of Candidatus Omnitrophota bacterium. GTDB lineage: Bacteria > Hinthialibacterota > Hinthialibacteria > Hinthialibacterales > JAKPRU01 > JAKPRU01. The sequence continues at coordinate 952 of JAKPRU010000419.1, forward strand.
TGTTGGATCTCTACTACCCGAATCCGGTCCTTCCCGGTGCCCCAAAGCCCGAAACGACAAAGAACGCGCACGAGGCAGGCGGTGGGGATGTGCGCCCTTCCTATCGCGCCTTTGTCTTCCTGCCGGACCGTTTGGCAGAGTCCTTTTGTGCTGGGTTGGAATGGTGGGCGGACTGGGGTCCATCGCCGGGGAATACCCCCTGCCTATGCCGTAATGCTGCCCCTGGGGGTGTGTTCTTCCCGGTTGCGGCCGCGATGATGATTCTCTTCGCCATGTTGCGACGTGGGGGCGGTCGTCGTCTTCTCCGGTAGATCTTCTCCTTGCCGCAGGCCATTGCCCGGACGGCCGAAGAAGGTTTTGGGCGGTCCGGTTCCCGCCTTTTCGCCCGCTCCCCCGCAGCACAGCCACAAGAATTGGATGAACCGGATCGAGATTGGGGAGGTCCTTGCTGC
>JAKPRU010000440.1 GCA_029557025.1 Candidatus Omnitrophota bacterium
AGAATCGGTTCGAGCAACGGATGGTCATAAGTAATTTTCTGCCGTCCGTGTTTTCGTTTAATAAAATCATCGACCATCCCGCTTCCGAGCGGTCCCGGTCGGTAGAGGGCCAGAATGGCGACGAGATCGCTGAATTGCGTCGGCTTCAGCTTCTTTAGAATATCTTTCATGCCGGTCGATTCCAGCTGAAACACGCCGTTTGTTTTCGCCCGTCCCAGAAGTTCATAGGTCGGGTAGTCGTCAAGAGGGATCCGCGCGATGTCGATTTCCTCCCCACGGGTTTCGTGGATCAACTGCAGGCAGCGGTCGATAATGGAAAGGTTTTTCAGGCCCAGGAAATCCATTTTGAGCAGTCCGATTTTCTCGAGGCTCTTCATGGAATACTGGGTGCAGATGTCTTCCTCTTTGTCGGCGCCGCGCATCAGCGGGGTATACTCGGTGAGTTCGGCGGGCGCGATAATCACCCCGGCGGCGTGGGTAGACGTTTGCCGAACCATGCCTTCGATGCTCATTGCGCGTTCGAACAGCTCTCGATATCGGGGGTCCTGATCGCGCAGTTGTCGTAATTCCGGCGACTCTTTCAGCGCCTCCTCCAGACTGATTCCAAGCTGTTCCGGGACAAGTTTGCAGATCCGGTCACATTCGGAGGGGGGGATACCCATTACCCTGCCGACATCACGAATGGCGTTTTTCGCGCCGATCGTTCCGAATGTGGCGATCTGCGCCACATGGTCGTGCCCGTACTTATTCTGGACATACCGGATTACCTCATCGCGACGCAGATCCGAGAAATCGATATCAATATCCGGCGGTGAAATGCGGTCGGGATTGAGAAACCGCTCGAACAGCAGAACATGCTCCAGCGGGTCGATATCGGTGATTCGCAAGCAATACGCCACCACCGATCCGGCCGCCGACCCGCGACCGGGACCTGTAGAAATACCCTGCTCATGGGCGTACCGCATGAAATCCCAGACAATGAGAAAATAGGCGGTGAAATTCTGGCCGATAATCACAGCCAATTCCCGCTCGATTCGCTCCCGGATTTCCTCCGTTACCGTCCCGTATCGCTCCTCCGCGCCCTTCAATGCAAGCCGCCGCAGGAATGCCTCTTTGCTCTCCTCCTCGGATGGAATCTCGAACTTCGGCATGTGAAGGGTCTTGCCGTCATATTTCAGTTCGAGATTGCAGCGGCGGGCGATGTCGCGGGTATTGTCAAGAGCGTCCGAAAAGTCCGGGAGCTGGTTACGCATCATTTCCGCAGATTTCAGATACAGCTCCCTTGTCTTCATGCCGAGCGGATTCTCTTCATCCAGGGTTTTGCGTGTCCCGATTCGGATCAGGATATCCTGTGTGTCGGCATCGTCCGGTGAGATATAATGGACATCTGTGCTTGCTACGAGGGGGATGCTCAGTTCCTGGGAGACCTCACGCAGGGCCTGGTTGATTCGGCGCTGTTCGGGCAATCCGTTATTCTGCACCTCCAGGTAGAAGTTTCCCTCTCCGAACAGACGAGCGAACTCGCCCGATACCCGTTTCGCTTCGTCGTACCGGTTGTGCAACAGAAGGCCGGGGACCTCGCCTTTCATGCAGGCCGAGGTGCAGATCAGGCCGCGATGATGGTTCTTCAGAACATCCCAGTTGATCCGCGGACGATAGTAGAAACCCTCCAGGTGGGCAAATGAAACCAATTTGAGAAGATTCCGGTATCCCTCCACATCTTTCGCGAGAAGAATCAGGTGGTAATTATCTCGATCCGTCTCGCCGTTCTTCCCTTTCAGGTCTCCACGGGTGAAATAGAGCTCGCACCCGATAATCGGGCGGATTCCCTCTTTTTCGCAGGCCCAATAAAACTCCAGCGCGCCGTGCATGTTGCCGTGGTCAGTCAGCGCCAGGGCATTCATCCCCAACCCGGCGGTGCATTTCACCAAATCCTCAATCCGGCAGGCTCCATCCAGGAGGCTATATGTGGAATGAACATGGAGATGGACAAATGAAGTCGGCATACAAGGTCCTCAACCGCAACGTCTTTCCCGGAATGACAAACAGATTACCGATCTTCTATCATAGGGGAGAGGGAGGCCGTGTCAATGGGAAATTACACCTACCGTAACTTCGGAAAAGCAGACAAAAATCTCCGCTCGGAACCCTTCAGCCTCCGGTCCACAGAGTCTACCCTTATATTTCCGGACTGGGTCCCCGGACTGGGACGTTGAGCCATTTTGTTCTGTGGGGAGACATTTTAAGTCCGCCGGGGGTGTATCGGTGAAGTTGAATATCCTCAGACGTAATGGAAGTTTGCCCATGGAAACCGGATGGCATGGAAGATATGAGTTTGTGGACCCTTGCGCGTTATTTCACCCGATTTCCACACAGGTTATCCACAGGCCATCTCAAGACGATACAAATCCGTCCGGCGATTCATTCAACAAGACGCGCAAACGGGGAAATTCGGAGCCTGTTTTTCATCGGGGATTCTCTCATTGTGTAGATAAGTCCTGATAATTCAGTTTGTTATATTTATATTTCTTCGGGGGGAATCTGATATTTCGTTCATTTGGGACTGGTTTTATCAGGTTTGAAGATTCGTGGTTCCCGGTTTGTGAGTCGTTGTGCATAGCCTTGATGCTGAAAAGTTATCCACAGGAGTTGTGAATAATGAGCAAAGCAGACAACCCCGTCTTAGTCGGCATTCTCATGGGAAGCGAGTCGGACCTTGACCGGATGCGCGGCGCTTGGGAGGTACTGGCAGAATTTGATATTGGGTACGAGGTGAGAATCCTTTCCGCGCATCGAACACCCGATTTGACCATTCAGTATGCAACCGAGGCGGAAAAGCGCGGGGTGCGTGTGCTGATAGCCGGGGCTGGACTGGCGGCGCACCTGGCCGGTGTGGTTGCCGCCCACACGGTCCTGCCGGTGATTGGAATCCCGCTGGCCACTTCATCGCTGGGGGGACTGGACTCACTTCTGTCCACGGTTCAGATGCCGCCGGGCGTGCCGGTAGCAACGGTGGCCATCAACGGTTCCCGAAACGCCGGAATCCTGGCTGTTGAGATTCTTGCGGCACATGACACAGGTCTTCGGGATCGTCTGAGGCAATACAGGCAACGAACAGTTGAAAAAATCCAGGCGGTGAATGACAATTTGAATCTTGGGCCGGCATGAGGCAGTTTTTGAGGACCAACTTGCCCTGACAAGATGACCGGTTGGGGTTAGACTGGTCAGCAGGAAGTTGCGGAATTTTTTTGGAAAAGAAAAGAGACCAACCGTGGAGGCATTAGGCCTGATCGAAGTAAGAGGTTTTGTCGGAGCCACCGAGGCAACGGATGCGGCGTTGAAAGCGGCGGAGGTCCGGGTTGTTCAGATTGAGTATCCCGGCAGCGGACTTACCACCGTCAAGTTGCGCGGCGAGGTGGCGGATGTGAAAGCGGCGGTCGAAGCCGGGGGCGCGGCGGCGGCCAAGGTTAGTGAGTTAATCTCCACTCATGTCATTCCGCGACCGCATGAGGAGTTGGAATCCATCATTAACTCCGAAGGGGAATGGAGCAGCAACTCCGGTTGGGATATCACTCCCGCTCCACCGGAATCGAAATCCAAACCAGCGAAACCGAAAAAATAACCAAGACCGGGCAGGTAGATTACACCCATAGCCATGAGAATAGGGATTGACGGACGCGCTATCCGATCCGAACCGGATGGTATCAGCCGTTATTCGCAGCAATTGATCCGATCCGTTGTTGCCGCGTTCCCGCAGGCCGAGCTCACTGTCTGGTGTCTGCCTTCCGGCAGAGAAGTTCTGCTGTCCCAACCTCAAATCCGGCCGGTGATTTGCGATCGACACCATCTTTCCCGTTTCACAACCCATGGATTCGCCAAAATCGTGAATGCTGCAAAGGTGGATCTGTTTCACTCGCCTTTTTTTCTAGCCCCGTGGAAAGTGGAGTGCCCCGTGCTGGTTACGGTGCATGACCTGATGGCGCTGGAAATGCCGGATTTCTTCGATGACTCCCATCCCCTGGTTGCCTGGTACAAACGTTTGTTTCATCGACGGTATGTGCCTCATTCTCTTGAGGTTGCAGATCGAGTGCTTGCGGTGTCGCGTTGGGTGGCGCAACGGGTGGAGGCACAGGGGATTTCAAGAGACAAAATCCGTGTCCTGCCGAATTCCGTGGATTCGCGATTCATTGCAGCCTCATCTGGATCGGACCATGAACATCTCAGATCGCTGGGTCTCAGCCCCGGCTTCTTTCTCCATGTCGGGCGATGGAAACGATACAAGAACCTGCCGTTTTTGCTGGAGGCTTATCAGAAATACCTTGCCCGAACGGCGCGGGAACCGCTTCACTTGGTTCTATGCCGGGGTGGAGGCACAGACCGGCGGGTAGACAGGGTGTTGAATCAATTGAACCTGCGGGAGCATGTGCGGGTTCTGGAACACATACCGGACACGCTTCTGCCCGCCGTCTATCGGGCCGCAACGGCATTGCTGCAACCCTCGATTTGCGAGGGCTTCGGCCTGCCGGTGGCGGAGGCGATGGCCTGCGGAACCCCGGTTGTTGTCTCGAATGGCGGAGCGTTGCCGGAGGTATGTGGAGATGCCGGGCTGGTGCGGAATGCGCAGGATATGGAAGGCTGGGCCGAGGTATTAGAACGGCTGGCAACCGAACCGGATCTGCGTGCCGACCTCCGCGTAAAAGGCATTGCCCAAAGCGCCCTATTCCGCGTGGAACAAATGACCCGGGCCATCGCGGGGATCTACGGCGAATTGGTGCAGCGATAAGGGGGATTCTTGTCCTTGTCT
>JAKPRU010000487.1 GCA_029557025.1 Candidatus Omnitrophota bacterium
CAGATGAGGGCGACCGGCAGGCAGGGACGCCTGGGCGATCGGCAGGCAGGGACGCCTGCCCTACTGAAGTGGTGGGACAGTCCTCTGTGCCCCCTATGCTTCCCCCCGAAAATCGGGGGGAATACAAGGGGGGTTGAGTTCAGGATAGGAGAGATTCCAGAGGTATAGCCGCTGTTTTTCGCGTTAATCGCCGTCTGGCCTTTCTGGGCAGTCAACCCGCACCTGACCTCCCCCGATCCTCGGGGGAGGAACTGGGTCTGTCATCGTGGCCTGGATTTTCGCTATAATGAATGTTCAGATTATGCGGATATTGGACGAGGAGTCTCAGTGATGGCGCAAGTTTATCTCTCATACGGGACCGGCAAGGTTGGAGTGGAGGTGCCGGATGCCAACTTATTGCAGGTGGTTCACATGAAACCGGTCCCTCCTCTGGATGATCCCCGGTCGGCTGTGGAGCAGAGCTTGCGGGATCCCATCGGGTGTCCGCCGTTGGCGGAATTGGCGCATGGGCGAGAATCGGCTTGCATGGTCATTTCCGATATCACCCGCCCGGTTCCCAATGCAATGATTCTTCCGCCCATTTTACGCACGATCGAGCAGGCCGGCATCCCCAGGGAGAAAATCACCATTCTGATCGCGACCGGCATTCATCGCCCGAACCTGGGTGAGGAGCTGAAGACCCTGGTGGGACAGGAAATCGCCGCAAATTACCGGATTATCAATCATTATTCGGAGCGTTTTGAGGATCACGAATCCCTGGGGGAAGTGGACGGAATCCCGGTTTACATCAACAAGACTTACCTGGAGGCGGACCTGAAGATACTCACGGGGCTGGTGGAATTGCACCTGATGGCGGGGTATTCCGGGGGCCGGAAATCGATTTTGCCCGGGATTGCCTCGCTGGAAACCATGAAACACATGCACGGATACCGGATGATCCAGGAGGAGGGCACGGCAAACGGGCATCTGGACGATAATCCGTTCCATCATGCGGCGGTGAAAGTGGCCCGCATGGCGGGAGTGGATTTCATCCTGAATGTCACACTGGATGAGTCTAGGAATGTGACCGGTGTGTTTGGGGGCGAGATGGAGGCGGCTCATCGGAAAGCGGTGGAACTCGTGGCTGCTTCCGCCCTTGTGGAAGTGCCGGAGGCAGCGGATATCATTCTGACATGTGGCGGGGGAGCGCCCCTGGATGCGACGCTGTATCAGACACTGAAAGCCGTTGCCGGATGTCTTGGCGCGATCAAGGAAGGCGGCACGATGATTATTGCGGCCCGGAACGCGGATGGTCCGGGCAGCCCGGAGTTCACGGAATTGCTGCGCAGACTGAAGAGCTACCAGCACTATTACGAGCTGGTACGCGGTCCGGATTACATTCAGAAAGACCAGTGGATGATCCAGGAACTCTGCAACGGGCTTCACCGCTGTGAGATTCTCTATTATACTGAAGGTTTTAGCGCCAAGGATGTGCGGGATTTCCTGATGGAACCGATCCCGTCCCCGCAGGCCGGTCTGGAGATGGCCCTCAAGAAACACGGTCCGAACGCCAGGGTGCTGGTGATCCCCGAAGGGCCTTATGTGGTTCCCTATTTGAGAGAGCCAATTCGGAATCTCTATTCCTGGGATACAACGGCATGACTTGAGAAGGTTCATTTAACTCTTGACTTTGCAGCGGCCTGGGATAAATATACTTATGGAGAGGTTAGGGATATTTTTCGATTTCAGGATGGTTTTTATGAAACACACGAAGACATCCTTGGGATTCACATTGATCGAACTTCTGATTGTGGTGGCGATTATCGGGATTCTGGCGGCGATTGCGGTCCCGAACTTTATGAACGCACGAATTCGTGCGAATATCGCGCGGGTCCGGGCGGATCAGAAAAGCATCTCCACGGCATTGGAACTGTACCACATGGACAATAATTGCTATCTGATCACTATGTCAGGCGCGTCCGAATTCTATCATTTGACTACCCCGACGCCTTATTTGAGCTCCGTGCCGGTAGATGTATTTCTTCCATGGAAAGGCAGCCGGGGAACGGCCTCCCGGAACCCGGACGACCGGTTTCCAACGTTTGACTACACAGGCAATGACTGGTTACCGTGGATGCAAAAAACCACCCTCATGCCTACATTATGGAAAGTGTGGGGCCGGATCAGGTCCACATTCCGGAGCTTCACGGCGAGTGGGCGGCCTATAAGGCAAATCCCCCGGATTCGGTGTTCAACAAGTTCATTTACAATCCGAGTAACGGTCTCAAGAGCTACGGGTCCATTCCCCGCGGCGGAGGGCAGGGAAGAACGTTTGCCGAGGATTAACCGAAAGACTTCCTGGTGAGCGCTTCAGATCCTCCGCAGGAGACTGATAAGGATCTCGTGTCGGCCCGCCTGATGCCGTTCGCCGAATCGGTTCGGCGCTCCGTGCGAATCCCCGGCGGAATAAGCCGGACCGATGGATTGTTCACGGCTCCGTAAGCCGCTTTCGAAACTGAACGAGATCGGCCTGATCGATCCGGTTTCGTTCATCCTTTACAAGATTCTCTCTCTCGTCCCGTCCGGTTGCGGCTCTCCACCATCGTGTAGAGAAGTAATACAGATCCTGACGGTTTTTCAATCCGTCGCCGTTCAAATCGCCTTCGGGGATATGCACACCGGTCACGGTAATCGTGTATGGAACGAACGACTCTGTCGAATTGACTACGGCAATGAAATATCGCCCCGTTTGCAGGGGCGGATTATCCGAAGGGGAATAGACGACCTGTCCTGATCCCCTTCCGGACAGAATCAAATCGTAGTTGTTGAAATCGGCCGGAGCCTCCCGACGGAGATAGAGGGACAATGGCTTTGTCGGATCGTTGTCCATTTTAATTCGAATATAATCATCTTTCCCGGATACGGTAAATAAAAACTGGTACGTTCCCATCGTCCAGTACCCCTTGAGACCCTTGATCGCGCCGGTTTCCGGATACCCGGAGGCCAAAATCTGTACCTTGCTTTCGAGCGAGGGGTCTGGATTGATGTTTGCCAGGATGTCGATATTCTTGAGAGTTTTCCCGGCTGTTACAACAACCGGAGTCGCATCCCGTCGCGGATCGATCTTCTCATCATAGCTTTCGGAGGTACCGCTGTAGTACTCGGCGAAAGCGACCTGTGTAAACGACAAGCCGGATGTGGTTTCCGAATATGGACCGACTTGTGAACTGCCGTTGAATGCCGGATCGATCGGCTCGATCCAGATCAGGTACTGTCCGGGCGGCAACCCGGCCAGGCGATAACTTCCACTGCGCAGCTTCAGGTAATCCGAAACGCAGGTTGTCGCAACAGCTAGCGGATCGTCTACTTTCCGGGCCGCCACGTTCACACCCCGAAACGCTATCCCGTTCGAATAGAGTACCCGTCCCTGAATCTCGCCGTAGCGTGTCGAAAATGAGGACTCCGGATAGGCCATGGATACCGACACCCGGTCGTCGTTCGCAAGTAGAGGCCGCTCCGTCTCGTCATCGGTAGTCGTCGGAAACATGACGGGAATGTACTGATCGTCCGGTCCGTAGCCGTTATAGGCAAGATGGCGGAACAGTTGACAATGGTCCAGGCCGATAAAATGCCCGATTTCATGCACGGCCGTATTGAGATACGCCTGTTCCGTATAGCCGGTACCTCCGACCAGAGTTCCGTTAAAAACCACCCAGGCATAGGCGATCAGGCCGTTTGCGGCGGCGGAGA
>JAKPRU010000538.1 GCA_029557025.1 Candidatus Omnitrophota bacterium
ATGCCCTATATCAGCGCCTCTATTATTCTTCAGCTCCTCACGGTGGTCTGGCCGTACCTGGAGGAGATATCCAAGAGCGGCGAAGAGGGACGCAAGAAAATCAACCAATGGACCCGATACGGCACGGTTCTCATTACCGCCTTTCAGGCGTTGATGTTTTCCGTGGCGGTCGGGACCTGGACCGGTGCGGGTGGAGCGCCCATTGTTCCCAATAACGGCATCGGTTTCCGGATTATGTGTATGTTCGCCATGACCACGGGAACGGTCCTCATCATGTGGATGGGCGAACAGATCACGGAACGGGGGATTGGGAACGGGATTTCGCTGATTATTTTTGCCAATATCGTTGCCCGGCTGCCGAGCACGGTTGCAGCAGGCATTTTCTACATTCAATCGGGCAGTACCAGTTTCACACCGATGAAAGCGCTTGCCACGTTGGTGATGTTCATTCTGGTAGTTATGGGAATTGTCTATATCCAATTCGCTGAGCGCCGGATCGGGCTTCCGGGAGGTCGGACCTTCCGGGGTGGGCGGATGTATGCCGGACATCAGCCGCGTCTGGATCTGAAAGTAAATACCGCGGGGGTGATCCCTGTTATTTTCGCCTCTTCCATTTTGATGTTGCCGTTGACATTCCAGCAATTCACACCACCTTTGGAGGCCAATCCCGCCCTGGCATGGATTCACACCTCCCTGACTTGGATCGTGAACATTCTCACTCCGGGGACACTGACCTATACGGTGATTGACGTAGTCTTAATCATATTCTTTTCCTTTTTCTACACGGCGATTGTATTCAATCCTAAAACCGTTGCGGAGAATCTTCAGAAAAGCGGGAGAGCGATCCCCGGTATTTCGCACGGAAAGAAAACCGAAGAATTCCTGGAGGGTGTTTTGCGTCGGATTACCTGGGTCGGGGCGTTTTTCCTGGCCGCCGTTGCGGTGTTTCCGGATATTGTGCAGCGGCAGATGGAAATTCCCGGTGATATCGCCAACTTCCTTGGCGGAACTTCACTGATTATCGTGGTCGGCGTCGCAATCGATACCGTTCGTCAAATCGACAACCAGCTCAAGATCCGTGAGTACGACCGTATCCTCAAAGGTCGCATTCATGGACGGTCAGGAATGTAAAATGCAGCTGCTCATTTTCGGTCCGCCCGGCGCAGGAAAAGGGACGCAGGCCGTGCGCATTGCCCAGTCGATGGGGATCCCCCACGTCTCCACAGGAGACTTGTTCCGCGCCAACATGCGTGACGGTACGGAGCTCGGCAAAAAAGCCCAGGAGTATGTGACTAGGGGGGAACTGGTTCCCAACGAGATTGTCATTGCCATGGCCCTGGATCGCATCGGACAGGCAGATTGCGAAAAAGGGTTTCTCCTGGATGGGTTCCCACGGGATGTGGAGCAGGCGGAGCAATTGGAGAAGTGGTTGCATCAACGCGGAAAGAACATTACGGCGGTGCTTTCCATCGAACTGGACGATGAAACGATCATTCAGCGGATTACCTCGCGCCGTGTGTGCCGCAATTGCGGAGCGACCTATAACCTGTCCGCGCAGCCGCCGAAAGTGGAGAATGTTTGCGACCAGTGCGGTGGACCGGTCGTTCAACGACCGGATGATCAGCGGGAAGTGATTGAGAATCGTTTGAGAGTGTATAAGAAACAGACCGCTCCGGTTGAGGATTTTTACCGGAAACGCGGTGTGCTGAAGACGATCTCCGGGGATGGCGATATAGACAGTGTCTTCGGACGGATTCAGGAGGTTTTGAACGGTTTTGAAAATAACTGAAGCACACTGGTC
>JAKPRU010000575.1 GCA_029557025.1 Candidatus Omnitrophota bacterium
CATCGTTGAACGTCCCCACGTTGTATTTTCCCTGTGCGCACCCGGTTAGGATGCCGATATACACCGGGTCCTCGAAGTGCATTGTATGCTCAATGGCAAGAGTCCAATCGTTCAATTCAGTGTCAAAATAGAGGGCGCGCAGCGAATCACCACAGCGCTCGATGCGCATCCGGCCATCGTGAAAGGGCAGCCACGCAACCCGGAAAGCTTTTTCGTACGTTATGCTATTACCCCAACCATACCAACAATCCCCATTGGCTTTCGTTTCCAGTCCAAACCAAGGTGAGTCCGTGCTCAAATTGTCCCAAATCCCCAGACATACCATCGAATTGAAACTGAAACTTGGATTGTCGCTTTGGGCTTTTGCACGCACCTGAATCGAACAATCACCCGATACCTTCCGATACAAAAAATGGTAAAAGCCTAATAAAGACATGCCCACCTCGATTTGATATTCCTCCTTCAGGCTGTCGTATTCCGTTTTGCTATACGGCATGATGCCCAGGTCGATATGGTTTTCGAAAATCCCGATGGGTTCGATGACCATGGGCGAGACGGTTGTCATCCCGGTGGTCGCGTTCCCATCGATATGCCCGTAAAACGAATACTCGCCCGCGGCCGATGAAGGAGGGGTAACATAATAAATAATCCTACGTGGTTTGGAGCTGGCCTGCAGGGGCATGGAAATAAAACCCGCTTCATCTATATATCGAGACAATATGTTGTTGATTTTCCACCCTTGGGGCGGAATCTCAATCAGGGTGGAGACGAAAGCAGTATCCGGCACGTTGAGAACTACCTTCACCGACGCGCCCGGCAAATACCCCCGTTCCGGCAGCACGCGTTCGGCCACCGGCTGCGCGGAGGCGCTGGATATCAAGACGGCAAAAAACCATAGCAGAAGAAATGATCGATACATTGGCTTTCTCCGGTTATTCAGAAGTGATTATCCCCAGAACTGGCTGCGCCCTGGCATCCTACTTTCGAAGTCGGATGATCGATTTTCCCGCTCATCGCCATCATTCGCGCCGTGCGGCAGACATGAATTTACTTGTAAAGATCCCAGTTCTCGGCGGATGATTGTCGCTCACCGAAGACAGTCAATTCCACCTCGCTGAAATGGGCTACGTTGTACACTTTGAAACTGCCGGACCAGGAAGCCAGGCATACATGAATCGGATCCGTCAATTCGATGGTGCGGCTGTCCATTTTTACTCTTTCACCGGTATGCCGATTATAATAATATGAGGTAAACACATTTCCTTCACGGACCACTTCCACCAACCCATCCTGCAAATCGGAAGGTATGTCCGGTGATGCTTCCCAAGACGCGCCCTGCGGTGTACGCCAAAAGGCTGCGCCTCCACTTTTATCGACCCACACCGTGTACCACGTGGACTCTTTCTCATCCAGGTTGTCGACAAAACCGATATAAGCCGCGTTGGGACCGTCCGACGATACTTTCGCTTTGAGACGGAAATCTCCGCTGATCACCGAAAAGGCCGCATGGCCGAAATCAGGGAGGTTGCTGCCGGAAACGCCGGTGCCGCGGATCACATATTCTCCCGTCAGTGCATCAAAAGACGCATCCCCCTCCATGGTCCAATCGCCAAAGTCCCTATGGTCCGCAAAAATCCCCACCGGCTCGATTTTCATGGGAGAGACGGTTGTCATCCCGGTGGTCGCGTTCCCGCCGATATGTCCGCAAAAGGAATAATCCCCCGTGGTCGAGGGCGGAGGCATGACGCAATAATGGAAGGTGCGGGATTTGGCGCTGGCCCGCAGGGGGATGGTGATCTGGCCGGTTTCATCGACGTAGCGAGAAAATATGATACCGACGGGCCAGCCGGAAGGAGTAATCTCAATCAACGTCGTGTCGGAATCGAGAGCCGGCACGGTGAGTATCACCCCCACCGACGCCCCCGGCAAATACCCTCGTTCCGGCAGCCTGCGTTCGGCCACCGGCTGCGACGAGGCGCTTTGAATCAGCACGAACAATACCCCGAGTAGAGAAAATGATCGGTTCATTTTCCTCCCTCCCAATTTCTATAGTTTGTTGACGGCTGAGATTTAGTTGTCTGTCTGTTCGAGTTTCAGTTCGGAAAACGTTCCGATCCTAGTACCAGCCACGATTCTTTAATCGTTTCCGGCATCACACCGACTCGTTCAGTTTTTTCCGCATCTCCGCGATCACCTCCGGGCTGAGATCGGATTCATCCAGCGCCCGCAGGGCCAGCGAAACGACCGACCCGTGAAACAGCAACGCACTCAAGTACCGGATCAATTCCCCCTGCACCTGGTG
>JAKPRU010000578.1 GCA_029557025.1 Candidatus Omnitrophota bacterium
TCTCCCGTTGTCACCGTGATATCCATGGTGACAATCCCGGTCGCATTGCCCACAGTACTCTGATTCACTTGCGGTTTGACGGTCAGAGTCAGACCGACCGGGCGAAAGTCCGTCGATTGCAGACTGCCCGTCTCGGTGGCCTCAATCGAGGTAAAATACTGAATGTCCTTTCCCACATTCACACTGGCCTCTTTGTTGTTCGCCGCCAGGATATTCGGGCGGGCCACCACATTCGTATTGCTTGTCTTGGAAAGGAAATTCAGCACGGCCTCAAATTGCGTACCCGTCAGGGTCGTGGAACGGAACGTGTGTCCGGTATCCTGCTGTTCCTGAACCAGAAACGGGTCCTGAAACCGAAAATCCGCATACCCCCCCACACTTCCGGATTCGCCGCCCCATTGAATCCCCAGGTTCCGATCCTGGTCGGAACTCAACTCCACAATCAGAATCTCCACCATGACCTGAGAGGTCGGTGTATCCAGATCTTCCACAATCCGTCGGATGGGGTCCATGTTCTGCACGGGGGTGCTCACAATCAGCGAATTGCTGCGGACATCCGCAATGACCCGTACATTCCCGATCATGTTGTTGATCTCGCGCTCGGTTGTACTGCTTCCGCCCATAAACCAGTATCCACCGCCACCGCCACGGCTCCGAGTGTCTTCCTCGAACAGGCTGGTGAGGCTGGTCGCCAGCTCTTCGGCGTTGGCGTGTTTCAGCGGAATCACAACCGTCGATCCGAATTCAGGCGAAAGCTGGTCCAGGTCCGCCAGCATCTTCTCCACAACCTCGAATCCCCTTGGACTGGAGGCGATCACCACCAGCGAATTCGTTCCCGGATCGGCAATCACTTTCACTTTACCCGACAGCCCGCTGATCGACTGCTGGCGACTCATGAAAAAAAAGAATCCGTAGGAACTCTCCCGGTCGCTGAATAAGTCATTCAGCAGGTCTGCAACGTCTCGCGCATCCGCATATTTCAGCGGGAAGATTCGCGGCTCCTCTTTGGATTCCGGCAAGGCGATGTCGAGTTCCTCGATCAGTCGTTCGATCATCGGAAAATCTTCCGTTTTCGCCTTGATAATCAGCGCATTCAGGCGAGTATCGACAGTGATCTGCGGCTCATCTGTCTGCTCCCCCCCACGAGAAAAATAATCATAGTAAGATCGTCCTCGACCGCTCCCG
>JAKPRU010000594.1 GCA_029557025.1 Candidatus Omnitrophota bacterium
CTTGATTACCCCACGCCATCCGTGTTTGCCTGATCCATTCCATATAAAATACCTGAAAGCGAGAAGGAGAATCGCAAGCCCCGGCCAGGCGATCAATGGCAACGGGACCGGGAGCCTGTCGCGAATAACGCCCACCACCACCGCCGGAACTCCGGCGTGTTCCTGCGCATCAAGGCCGGTCACAATCGGCGCGTTCAAAAAGGGCAAGTGGGCCAGAAAACAAAGCGCGAGAAAGGGCCAGAGAACACGAAGGGCCGGATAGAGAAAAGCCGGTTCCTTTATGAACGGCTCGGCATCGCCCCGAAAAAGCCAATACAACAGGAGCACCCCGGCCGCAATCGCAAGCCAAACCAGCCAGAACGATCCCAAGGCGTTTTCCTGTCCCTGGGAAAACCAGTGCGGATAGAAAACCAGGCTGGAGCAGCACAGCAGGACAAACCAGATCCCCGCCTCTGCAAAAAGAGAACAAGGCGTGATTGATTTTTCCCGGTTTGTCATGGGTCCAAACGTCTTTCTGTCCAAAGACATGGTAAAAAAAACAAACTATAATGAATAATGAATAAAATCCGATCAAGAAGGGTAACGAAGTAGAAGCCTGTCAGGCTACGGATGTGAGCATAGATTGCGATTTCCTCAAGGGATGGGCCTGTGAGATGGAAGATAATGGTGGAGAGATTTCCGAGGAACTGAATCGGATCGGGGTCCTGATCTCCGATGGTTTGAACGGGGAAGCCCTGATCGCGCTTCGACGGCTGAGTCACGAGAATCCGCATCGGTCGGAGCCACACCTTCTCGCGGCGAGTCTCCTGTCCGGTCAGGGAGACTATGAGGAGGCGCTTACCGCGCTGGAATGCTGCCTGGAGTTGGAGCCGGAAAACAGCGATGCCCTGAAGATGCGCGATGCCTGCCAGGCGGCTTTGAATGCACAGGCCACGCCCAGCAAACCGTTCTGTTACTATCCCCAGTCGATCAGTTACGAAGCAAAGAAAACAAGAATCTCCACAAAGAAATGTCGTTCGTGCGGCAAGGAAATCCTTCGGGAAGCAAGACGATGCCGACATTGCGGAGCGCCGGTGGGAGTGCCGCCATTGATTGCACAGACCGCGACGATTCTTCTATCGACCGGAGCTTTGGTGTTTCTGTTCTACTTTGTCACGTCGATTCTCGGAACGAGGCGGATGGACCCTGTTGTGTTCAGCGAAGAGGGCGTCCGTCTTGACTCCGCAGAGACAAAGGGTCAACCAGCGGCCTCGCTTCGTGTGGAGCATATTCGCTGGCATCCCGGGTCCCTCCTGCCGATGCCTATTGCCCCCACCCAGAATGTGGGGCAGCTGCGGAGCATGTCACACGGTGTGACATTCCAGGGCACGCTGGTCAATGCTTCGGATAAGCCTCTCGCGCACGCCCTGGTT
>JAKPRU010000614.1 GCA_029557025.1 Candidatus Omnitrophota bacterium
TACCAGGCAGAGACGCCTGGCCTACTACCAGGCAGGGACGCCTGGCCCGGATAGATGCCAGGCAGGGACGCCTGGCCTACTACCAGGCAGGGACACCTGGCCTACTACCAGGCAGGGACGCCTGGCCTACTACCAGGCAGGGACGCCTGGCCTACTGGTGGGACAGGCCTCCGCGCCTGTCGATGGGCGAGATTTCTTAGCAGGAACCGCTGTAGGGTGGGCTCAAGCCCGTCTGCGGGCTAGCCCACCAAAGATCTACTGTAATTTCAACCCCCTTCCCTGTCATTTCGACCGAAGGGAGAAATCTCATCCCGGTGCCCGGCTTTCCCTATCATTCGTAATGACGAACATGCGGGAGCTTTCTCAGGAGCACGGGCGTCTCGCCCTCGAACGGTGGATTCCGGCTTTCGCCGGAAAGGCGGGGATGCAAACGGCGATGAGCCAGCCTGCCTTGGCATAGTCTTCCCGCCCAATCTCTGGTAGGTTTATCCGAATCTATTCGTTCTTGGAGGAATCAGTGATGAACGCCACACGCCGCAATTTCATTCGGAATCTGGCCTGCAGCGCCGGAGCCGCTTTGCTTGTCGGAAGAACTGCCCATGCCGCCAAAGCGGAGGTCGTTCCCATGAAAGTCTCCACCCAGGAAGGGCTTCTTCCGGGTGCGACATTCGCCGAGAAAATGGATTTACTTGAGAAATACGGATTTGATGCGGTGGAGCTGTCTGGCAGCGGGCTTCCGGGTCGGGTGAAAGAAATCCAGGAGGCGCTCAAGGGGCGAAATATAAGAATCAGCGCGGTTTGTTCGGGCTACGACGGATGCCTGATCTCGCCGGATGTCGCCGAACGCACCACCGCCGTGAACGATATCAAGGCGATTCTTACGGCATGTGGGGAACTCGGTTCAACCGGATTGATCTTCGTCCCGGCATTCAACCGGCAATATACCATGCCGGATCTGAATCCGTATAAGTCGAAATACGACCTGTCCCGCGCGTTGCTCGTCGAGCAGCTGAAGCCGCTCGGAGAACATGCGCTCTCCTGTGGCACACGGATGCTGATGGAACCGCTGAACCGGTACGAGGCGACCTTTCTCAACCGGGTTGCGGATGCGGTCGCCATCTGCAAAGAAGTGGACAGCAAAGGTGTTTGTGTCATGGCAGATTTCTTCCACATGAATATCGAGGAAGCCGACAAAGCCGCGGCCATTCGCGCGGCCGGGTCGCTGCTGCATCATGTTCACCTGGCAGACAACACCCGCAAACTCCCCGGCCAGGGTGAGATGGACTATATCCCCGGATTCCGCGCCCTGCAGCAGATCGGCTATGCGGACTATTGCAGCCTGGAATGCGGTATCCTGGGCGATCCGAAGGAGGAACTGCCGAAATGTGTCAAGTTCCTTCGCGAGCAGTGGAGCCGGGCCGCCGAGGCATGAGGCGCGCCGTGACAACATTCCTCGGTATTGCGGTCCTGATTCTGGTCGGGTGGTGGGGCATCCGCGCTTTTGAACGGGCCAATCTGTTCATCCCATCCCGCATTCTTGAAGCCAAGCCAAGCGATATCGGCCTGGAATACAAGGATTTCGTCGTGGAGCCGACACCGGGACAGCATGTCCACGGCTGGTTCATTCCGGCTGAAAAATCCATCGCCATTTTGCTGTTCTGTCATGGGAACGCAGGGAATATCAGTCATCGGCTCGATTCCATCCGCCTGTTCCATGAACTGAATCTAAGCGTACTGATTTTCGACTACCGGGGATACGGGCGCAGCGATGACGGTTCCAGCGAGGAAAGAGTTTATGCGGATGCATTCAGCGTGTACCAGGCCGCGCGAACACACGAGGAGCCGATCGTTCTGTTCGGTCGTTCGCTGGGTGGGGCCGTGGCGGTGGATCTCGCCACGCGCGTGGATGATGCCGCCGCGCTGATTGTCGAAAGCAGTTTCACCTCCACGGTAGCCATCGGGAAAGAGTTGTACCCGTTTCTGCCGGTCTCCTGGATGGTGACCATGCCGTTCGACTCGCTCTCCAAGATTCCGAAAGTGCGGTGTCCCGTGCTGGTGATTCACAGCCCGGAGGATGACATTATTCCGTTTCATCACGGAAAAGAGTTGTTTGAGGCCGCGCCCGAACCGAAAAAGTTCCTGCAAATCTCCGGGGATCACAACAACGGCTACAGGGAATCCGGGAAGATCTACACGGACGGAATTGCGGCGTTTCTGGCGGAAGTTCTTCCCGCAACCGGACCATGATTTAACGGTTGTCCAAACCAGGATTCGCTTGATTATACGATTACCTTGATTGTAAATCATGACAATCCTGTCATCCCACGAATCAAGGTTCAGACATTCCATAACTCCGTGATATCTTGCTGGTACACTCCGACGGATACTCGGCCGGCTGTCCCTGCCCTTTACAATAGAGCGGGGGACTGCTTCCGTATTTATACGTGGCGCGGGGTTTTGTAAGCCCGTCACAAACACCCGGTAAGGAGAACATCAATGCCCGATCTGGCCCCCTGGATTACGTTTCGACCCGAAATCAAAGTTCTGGACTGTACTATCCGCGATGGCGGACTCATTAATGATTCCCGGTTTGAAGACAGCTTTGTGAGGGCGGTCTACCAGACCTGCGTGGAAGCCGGAATCGACTATATGGAGATCGGCTATAAGAACTCGAAACGTCTTTTTCCCAAGGAGAAGTTCGGCCCCTGGCGACACTGCGATGAGGAAGATATTCGTCGCATTGTGGGCGACAATAATACTTCTTTGAAATTGTCCGCCATGGCGGATGCCGGGAAAAGCGACTGGCAGACCGATATTCTGCCGAAAGAGGAAAGTGTGCTCGACATGATCCGTGTGGCCTGCTATGTCAATCAGATCCCGGAAGCCGTTGCCATGATAAACGACGCTCATGAAAAAGGCTACGAGGTTTCCTGTAATATCATGGCCATCTCGGCGGCCCAGCAAGTGGAAATCCAGCAGGCGCTGGAAGTGGTCGCGCAGACTCCCGCATCGGTGGTAGTCATTGTCGACAGCTTCGGCGCCCTGTATTGTGAACAGATCAAAATGTACGTCGAAATGTACCAGAAGGCATTGGAGGGAACCGGGAAAGAAATCGGCATCCATGCGCATAACAATCAGCAACTCGCATTCGCCAATACGATTGAGGCGATCATTCGCGGCGTGAATCGCATTGATGCCACTATGGGGGGGATCGGCCGGGGAGCCGGGAATTGCCCGATGGAATTGCTGATGGGGTTCCTGCGCAATCCGAAGTTCCGCATTCGACCGGTCTGGGAGCTGTTGCAAGACCAGTTTGTCAAACTGAGCGAGACACTCGACTGGGGACCCTCTCCGCAGTACAACATATCCGGCCAGCTGAACCAGCACCCCCGCGCCGCCATTGCCGCCCGCTCCGGCCCCCAGAAATATGACTTTGTCGATTTTTACGACAAGTGTATCGGGGATGTGTGAGACGGAACCGGGTGCGCATTTCCCGGTCTGCCATGATTTGCTTGATCGTCTGAACCATGATTTGCTTGGTTATCGGATTACCTTGATTGTAAATCAGGGCAATCCTCTCATCACACGTATCACCGCACCGACACATGAAACGCAGACGCCGTGAGAAATCCAAGGTTGGTCGTCTGGCCGGGAATAACCCGTACGGAAGAAAGAACTCCGTACACCCTGGCTCCGGCCTCACGCGGACCGCGTACATAAAAAATTAAACTATGTTTCCCCGCCGGTACCTCTTCCAGTACAAATTCATTCGGCGCGGATGGCGGATACTGCCCATGACCGAGGACCTCCACCAGTACAAAAGCAGTCCCCTCCGGGACCTCAAGAGCGCCAACAATCCGGCCGGTCGCCTGAAGCGGCTCCAGTACCGCATTGACAAATTGGAGCTCTTGTGTTTCCGGCGTCATTGCAACAGCCCCATCCCACGGCTGGTAGCCATCCGAAGAAAAATGGATGTAATATACACCCGCCTCGTGAAATGTCAGCTGGTATGTTCCATCCGGCGTATTAAGATTCTGTTTGGTAACGAACGCGCCGGCCCTCGGATCTTTCA
>JAKPRU010000618.1 GCA_029557025.1 Candidatus Omnitrophota bacterium
TGGTCACCATCAAGCTGGATGGGATCAGCAAGGAGATGCTCTGGTATGGCGGCAGGGTGGGAACGATCACGATGGCGTATCCGCCGGATTGGGTCAATGCCGTCGGGAAGGATGCGTTAGACAAGGAATGGGGCAACAAGTTTGCGGGGATTTCCCGAAGCACGTATTCCAACTGCTCCATGGTAGCGCAGTCGGTAGCGGCAGCAGCCTTGCAGGATATGGATCAGATTCTGGAGGAGAGGAAGGTGTGTATCGGCATCCTGGCGGAACGCTACCGGATTTTCAAAGAGGAACTTAAGAAGATCGACACCACG
Source organism: Candidatus Omnitrophota bacterium (assembly GCA_029557025.1). Taxonomy (GTDB): domain Bacteria; phylum Hinthialibacterota; class Hinthialibacteria; order Hinthialibacterales; family JAKPRU01; genus JAKPRU01. The sequence continues at coordinate 315 of JAKPRU010000618.1, forward strand.
CGCCTTCAGTGCAACCCGTTTCAGGGTGGATTTTTCAACTTTTTCGACATTGTTCCGAAAGATGGCCCGGCGGCGGAGGATCTGGCGGATCACCTGCTCAAAAAGTACAAGACAGGAACCATTCCGGTACATTTCGGCTCATTGAACGGTATCCGGGTCGCGTTCTGCAGCGTGGAGGCCGAGGACATTCCGAGGTTGTGCGATAATCTCAACAATGCGGCGAAGGACCTGATGCCGTAAAGGATTTCCATGAAAATTCGCATCGTAGTCGGAGAAATCTGCCTGGAAGCCGAGTTGCTCGCCAACGAAACCGCGCAAGCGATCTACCAGGCCTTGCCGATTGAATCCGGGTTCTCCACGTGGGGGAATGAGATTTATTTTTCCATCCCTGTGAAACGGGAATTGGAGAAGGGGACGATGGATGTGGAGGTGGGCGATTTGGGATATTGGCCGCCGGGGAAAGCGTTTTGCATTTTTTACGGTCCCACTCCGGCGTCGGATACGGACAAGCCGGTTCCGGCAAGTGAGGTGACCGTGATCGGCAGGGTGATCGGCGATGCGACGGTTTTGCGGGATGCCTCCGCGTCCAAGATTCGCCTGGAGCCTGTTTCGGCGGAAGGCGAATGACTGTGAGTCGTCCATGCGATTTGTGCGGCGTGTGAATCGAGCGATGAAGAGCAGGGCGGTCTTGTACGGAAGGACCGCCCCTGTCTATAGTAAAAAACTGACTCGCACAAGGCGAATCGGCCTTCATGTTTGAATCTACAAGCCGGCGTAGCTCAGTCGGCAGAGCAGCGGTTTCGTAAACCGCAGGTCACGGGTTCAAGTCCCATCGCCGGCTCGATTTTCAAAACCCGCCCATGGAGCGGGTTTTATCATTTTAAAGCCCTGTAAATACTGGATATAGAGTAAGGGCTACGCGAACCATATCTTGTGGTTCTGCGTATTATCTCATATCAAGGATCATTTGCAAATATCAGAAAAATGCGCTATGACGATAACCAAAATGGTAATCAATAGAGGGTTGACACATGGCGAAACGACGTGAAGCAGGTCAGGGATGCCTCCATAAAAGGGGCGAGTATTGGTATTTACGAGTACGAACAGAGGGAAAAATTGTGTCGCGTTCGTTGAAGGATACAGTGACCGGAGAACGTCCCCGGACGAAAGCGCACGCGGCGCGGATTGCGGGGATTGTTGCGTTGGAGATCACCAGGGGGGACCGGATCAACCTCAATGGGAGAATCAGTACGAACAAGGTCCCATTGCAGTCTCTCGATAACGTGTATCGGCAGGCTTTCGAAGAGCAGTGGAACGAGAAGAGGCGACGGTGGCGGGCCACAGTCATGGAGCGGTTCTTCGAGTGGTTCCCGACCGTATCGGGTGTCTCCCACGAGGCACTGGGGCGATATGTCAACGCTCGACTTTCCGGAACGTCGGAGCGGACGGGGAAGCCAAGGAATTCAGCAACGGTCAATCGGGAATTGGGGGAGTTGAGGAGGGTTCTGAATTGGGCGGCACAAATCGGGCGAATCGACAAGAATCCGATGTTCGGTTTTCGGTTCCTCAGAGAGTCTCTACACCGCGAACGAATCCTAACCGTGGAGGAGCGCGGACGTCTGCTCCAGGCCCTGACGGACGAGCGGTTCGCCTTTATTCGGCCCATAGTGCTGATCGCTCTATTCTGCGGTCTTCGGCTCGGTGAAATTACGAATTTGAAATGGTCCGATGTGGATCTCAAGGCGCGGGAATTCGATCTCCTGAGAACAAAGTCTGGCAGACGGCGGAAGGTTCCAATTCCAAGGTTACTCATTAAGGAACTGGAGGCCATACCCAAGGTGTCGGAGTATGTGTTCCCATCGCCACGAGATGCAAGCAAGCCGATCAAGGAAATCAAACGATCATTTCACACGTTGATGAGAGAAGCAGGAGTCGAGACGTTTCGGTTTCATGATTTGCGGCATTGCGCGGCTTCGATGATGCTTTTCAACGGTGCCGACCTGCGCACGGTACAGGAGATTTTGGGGCACGCCGATATCTCAACCACATCGCGATATCTGAGCAGTCTGGCGGAACTGAAAAGGTCCGCCGTCGAAAAAATTGCTGAGGACGCTCTGAACGGAACCGATAAGGAATAAATCATGAACCAGATATTCGAGTTTGAGTCTGGAGGCATTGAGGTGGAACCAGGTACACCGCCGGATGAGCGTATGGTTCGGGCTGTCGATGAAGCATGGGAAGAGGGTTTCCGTGCCACGTATGGACGTGCGCCTGGAGTTTTCACATCCCCCTTAAAAGAGCTTCTCTTTGGGCGCTTACTTCACGGAAACGACCCATACGAACCGCCTGTTTTCTGGCAGCTTCTAAAATAACATCCTTGAATATCCACACGTTCAGCTCAGAAGTGAGTATGTGGCGAATTGCGAGACAGAATGTTCGGACCTAATCAAGATCCTTGATTTCCTGGGTGAATTTATTCGGTGCTTGCGGGACCGAGAGATTGATGGGAAGCCTGTCGGAGAAATCTACGATCAAGGCAAGAAACCGAGATCAATTCCTTGGGGGCAAACGATGGACCTGTTCCAAGCGGTCTTCTTGGACCGAAAGTCGCGGTTTCTCTTGCAGCGGTGCGATTTCAAGGGTGCTTTGGAATTGATCGAACAGGCGAAGGCGTTTGCGGCTG
>JAKPRU010000623.1 GCA_029557025.1 Candidatus Omnitrophota bacterium
TCTATCTGGCCGGAGCCGACCGTCACTCCTACTCCAACTTATACACCAACCCCTTCACCGACACCCACACTCTCTCCGACAGATACCCCGACTCCAATCGGAACCCCGACACCTACCCCAATCCGGGCGGATTTGAATCGAGACGGTCACGTGGATTTCAAGGACCTCCTCCTGTTCCAGCAGGATTGGTGGAGATTCAAGGAGGAAAAATAGCCGGTACCACAAGATTCGCGAATACGCTTGTCAACCCCCGAAGATCGGCGGAGGCTGGGTGGCAATGTCATTAAGTTAAACGTTCCTGTAATTCACGAGGAACACTCCGGGAACCGTCATTCCGGCGAAAGGCGGAATCCAGGCCCATAGCCCAGTGTCCCGTCATTCCGGCGAAAGCCGGAATCCAGGCCCTTAGCCCAGTGTCCCGTCATTCCGGCGAAAGCCGGAATCCAGGCCCATAGCCCAGCGTTCCGTCATTCCGGCGGAAGCCGGAATCCAGGCCCTTAGCCCAGTGTCTCGTCATTCCGGCGAAAGCCGGAATCCAGGCCTCTTAGGTTAATGCGTATGGGACCGTGGGTGGGGGTTGACCGGCTCTCGTGGTTATGACCGAGCCTTCTTCAAAAAACAGGGCGTGACGCTTGATTCTGTCCGTGAAAATGGATACAAGTCTATTCAGGCTTAAAAAAACCGCAAATTCAATGAACGGTTCCCGAAAAGTGAGACTCGGGGGCCGTTTTTCTGTGCGGACCATGGTCCCAGGAGCGTAAGTTCGTGAATCGTTTTGTCCCTGTTTTTCTGCTGATTGGGTCCAATATGTTTATGATGTATGCCTGGTACGGGCATCTCAAGGACCTCCGTCACAAACCGCTATTGATCGCCATCCTTGTCAGCTGGTCCGTCGCATTCCTGGAATACTGCCTCCAGGTCCCCGCCAACCGCATCGGCAATCAGTGGTTCACCCTCTCGCAACTGAAAGTCTTGCAGGAAATCATCACCATGGTGGTCTTTGCGGGATTCTCCCTGCTCTACATGAGAGAAAAAATCACCCTGGATTTTCTCTGGGCCGGACTGTGCCTTGTCGGAGCCGCCTTCTTCATGTTTCGGCACATCTGAGGGATCCATTCTCCCGCCAGATTGCCTTTCGCTCTCCGTTAAACAGGATCCCAGGGAACCGGCGACAGATGATTGCGATTCGAGCAGGATTCCGTATAATATGAACGGTTGGCCCTCCGTGTCGGCGAAAACGTCTGTCGAGATTTCAGTCCATGGTCGCTGAAACACTGAAGGGAATCGACCAGCTGAAAGGATCGGATAGAAAAATGCCCGACAAAAGCGATCAATTCCCGGATGTCCTGGAGGCAATACGGGGTATACACCGCGATCTTGCCGAACGCTTCACCGTGCGTCGTATCGGTGTGTTTGGTTCATTTGCTGCGGGGGATGCCGGGCCGGAAAGCGACGTGGACATCCTTGTCGAATTGGATGAACCGACATTCGATCATTACATGGATCTGAAATTCCATCTGGAAGACATCCTGAAACGTCCGGTTGACCTGGTCCTGACAGAGACAGTCAAGCCACGACTGAAGCCGATCATCGAGCGCGAGGTGATCTATGCCTAGGGACTATCGGCTGTACCTTGACGATATTCTTGAGGCTATTGAGAAAATTCGGGAATACACCGATAACTTTGACTATTCTGCCTTTGAAAAAGACAAGAAGACTCAGGACGCGGTCATCCGAAATCTGGAGATTGTCGGCGAAGCTACAAGGCGACTTCCGAAATCCCTCCAGAAAGTCCGTCCCGAAATTGACTGGAGGAAGATCGTTGGAATCCGCAATATCCTGATCCACGAGTACTTCGGAGTCAGTCTCCCTGTGGTTTGGGATGTGGTCCAGAACAAACTGGATGACTTGGCAACGGCCTCTCGCAGTCTTCTGGACAACCCCCTGGACTGAGTCCCCCCTTATCCCCCCACAAACTCCGGCCTTACACGTTCCCGGATCACACCTTCCCGAAATCCGCGATCCAGTAATTCCACAACCGCCCGACGTCCCGTTTCACCGTAATCCAACGTGTAGTCGTTCACATACATCCCGACAAATCGATCCGCCAGATCCTCATCCAGCTCGCGCGCGTAAGGCATACTGTGAAGAACAGCCTCCCGGCGATGGTCCAACCCGTATTGAATGCTGGCCTTCAAAAGACCGTTCACCCGACCGATACATTCCGGTCCCAATGCGCGCCGGATGGCATTCGCCCCCAACGGCAGCGGCAATCCCGTCTCGGTTTTCCACCACTCCCCCAGATCGAGAACCTTCACCAGGCCCTTGCTGTCGTAAGTCAATTGGCCTTCGTGGATAATCAGGCCCGCATCGCATTCTCCTCGCGCAACCGCATCCAGGATGGCATCGAACGCCATTACCTCGTAGTCAAACATGCCCAGGCAGAGCCGCAACCCCAGAAACGCCGTCGTCCATTCCCCCGGAACGGCGATACGCTTTCCGCTCAACTCGGATGGAAAAATCCTCTCGCGCGCCACAACCATCGGACCATACCCGTCGCCGATACTCGCGCCGCATGGAAGAAGGGCATACTTGTCATGGATATAGGCATAAGCGTGAATGGACACCGCTGTAATATCCAGCTCCTCCTTCATGGCCCGCCGGTTCAGCGTTTCGATATCCTGGAGGATGTGTCGAAAACGAAACTCCCCCGTATCCAATTTCCCCTCCGCCAGTGCATAGAACATGAAAGCATCGTCCGGGTCCGGGCTGTGTCCCAAAGTCAATTCGCGTACGGTCATCGTGTCACAAATTCTCCCTTCGTTCGTGAATCAGGTTACGGATTGGAAAGGGTATCGGGGAAAACCAATCTCAGGTCTTGCGGTGAAGAACCAGCAAAGTAACATCATCTTTATACGGATGTTCCGCACAAAACATCTCCAACTCCCGGATAATCGCATCCACCAGGTCTTGGGCCGATCCCTGCGAGTTCCGACAAATCACATCGATCAGCCGATCATATCCGAACAACTCCCCATCCGCATTCCGCATCTCCACAATACCGTCGGTAAACAGGATGATCCGGTCGCCCGGCTCGATTTGGACACTCTGCTCGTCATACTCGTCCGATTCCACCAACTTCAGCGGGAATCCACGGTCCGTTTTCAACTCCTCTACCTTCCCGGTCCTCGCCCGATAAAGAAGCATGATGTCGTGACCGGCGGAGGAATATATCAATCGCATCTCGTCCAGGTCCAGCACACCATAGAACATGGTCACATAAAACGTGGGCGCCAGATGGACATTCAGCTTCTCATTGATAACTTTCAGGGCCGTGCTGGGGTGACGGAACGTATTCACAACCGAATTCATCAGCAAATGCGTGATCGCCATAACCACCGCCGCGGGGGCGCCATGCCCCGTCACATCCGCCATGAGAAGTCCCCAACGGGACTTGCTGATCTCGATCACATCATAGTAATCCCCTCCCGCCTGTTCACTCGGCTCATAAAAGGAGGCAAACTCCAGATCGGGATGCCGGGGGAATATCTGCGGGAGAAACGAACGCTGAATATCCCCCACAACTTTCAGATCCTCTTTGATCCTCCGGTTCGCCGTGGCGAGATCCCTGTTCACTTTCTGCAGTTCAAGATTCGTCTTGTACAGGCTGGTCGCCAGATCGTGAATCCGAAGCGCAGAACGGATTCGCGCCAGCACTTCCTCGTTTTTGTATGGTTTGGTGAGATAATCGTCCGCCCCGCTGTCCAGCCCCTGGACTTTGCTCTCCGTACTCGACAGCCCGGTCAAAAGGATTACCTGAATCAACTTCTCCCGAAATTCGCTCTTGATGATTCGGCACACTTCCAGACCGCTCATCTCCGGCATACACACATCCATGATGAGCATATCCGGCGTCTTCTCCTTGATACGTTCAATGGCCTCTCTGCCGTTCTCCGCCAACATAACCTGATATCCCTGCGCATCCAGCAGGGTTTTCAGCACCTGCAAGTTTGTCTGTTCGTCATCGACCAGAAGAATCGTGCGTTCGTGATTGGGGATCTGCGTATGAAAAATCCGGTCCGGCATGGTCGGTTCACCTTCTTAATCATGCCTGAAGGAATGTCGGATATCAACTCTGCAGACAGGCTTTCAACCGCTCTGCCCGATGCCGGTACAGATGATGGCGCAGAACCTCATC
>JAKPRU010000625.1 GCA_029557025.1 Candidatus Omnitrophota bacterium
GTTGACATTCGCTATCGCACCTTCATGCTGCAAGTGCTTCGACTGTTCGCAATCAGTGGCCTTGTTACCGTCGCGGTCTGCTTGACGACGCGTTATCTCATTCCGCCGGTAACCCTGACAAGAACCCTGATCGAAATCACCATCGCATCGCTGCTCTGCTGGTCGCTGAATACACGGCTGGCGTTGCCGCGCGAGGATCGGCGGCGCGTTTGCGACCTGATGCTGGAAACATACAGACGATTCACGCGAAAGAATTCATAACCGTCTCGTGGATGCGTGCTGCGGAGCGGCCATTCAGGGTATCGGCCGCTTTCGAAGGATAAACAAGCGGCTTGACGCTATCCCCGCTCTCGCCAGAATCCGGTTGGTCGGAATGATCGGCCACCGGGACGGAGCATAACACAAGACTCCCTCTTCCCAGACAATCTCAAACCCATATTCGCGGAATATGGTTCGCCATACGCTCGCACGCCATTGTCTCATGGCCTCCAGATAACGTCGATACCGTCCATGAGCATGAGGCAGAAACTTGGACAGCAGCCTTTTCCACCGCACCTTTTCGATGGCGATCAATGAATCCGGCCTGGAATTGTCGCGACACAAATCGGCGGCTTCCGTTTTCCCTTTCGCGCGAACAAGCAGGCTCTCCAGCTTCTGCCAATAGATCGTTGGGAGAGAAAGAACCAGCCATACCGGAGTGGGAACCGCAAAAGCATACAGACAATCCGAACGTCCGACTCTCGATAATTCATGAAAGCACTTAGCGTAATCCGTCACATACTCCATCACCTGGTTGGAGAATATCAAGTCAAAACTTCGATCATGGAACGGCAATTGCTCCACATTGCAGACCACGAATGGAACTCCGGGAGGAAACTGCCCACGGGGATGTACGTACACGTCGGACGCGACCGTCCGCCCCAGTGTCCTCAGGGCGGCGGACTGGTAACCGGCCCCCGCCCCAAATTCGAATACGTCGAGCGAAGAACGGCGATCCCCAACGAAACACTTCAGTATGGAAAGAATAACTTGCATCTCATACAAGCGTTTCCGCTCCGTCACCTTCTCTTCGCCGCGAGAACTTCTAGGCCACATCGAATGCTCCTGCTCCGCAAGGCCTCCTCCATCGAACCCGCATATCCTGAACTGGAGGGCCTTTCTGTGTTGCTGTCCGGCTTTGTATTCAACAACGAATTCACTATACGCCCGACATCGCCGCGCCTCAACGTACCGGGAGACACCGGCATAGGGGCGGGCCGCCGCTTCCCTGTACACTCCACAGGGCTTGTGATAATCTTCAAGTTTCCGGGGTCCCGGTTCAAACAGCATCCGGAGCACCCGCTTGGCCGTTGCGTCCGGCACACGTATGGCTATCCTGATCGCCCCCGGCACGCCAGGAGGCAGGAATGCGTTTCGGAATCATCCGCGACCGCGAGTCTCTCATGGACTGGCAGTCCCGATGTCTTGATGAATTGCTTCGGATCAGGGACATGGAACTTGCTCTCGTGATCACGAACATCGTTTCGCGAGACCAGGAAGGCCCCCTTCACAATCGACGCTTCGCCGACCTGATCAGCGGCAGAGCCACCCTCTGGAATCTGTACGATCAATTTTACTTGAAACCGCGCACCCGATCCTGCCGACTCGTGCTCTCCCATCCAGCCGTCCTGAAAGCGCCGCAAATGGCCTGCCGACTTCGATCAAGCAGCACAGAACCCCTTCTCTACGATCCTCAAGATGTAGATACGATCCGCCTGAGCAATCTCGATTTCCTGCTGTTCCTGGGATCCGACGACTTCAGCGGCGATATCCTGGATGCCGCCAGGCACGGCGTCTGGGCATTCCGCTTTGGAGAACCAGCCTCCCGGCTCAGTGAACCGCCGTGTTTCTGGGAACTCTATCACCGTGAATCGACGATCTGCGTGAGCCTGCAGCGCCTCTCGGAACGCGCGGAAGACAATGTGGTGCTGTGCAAGGGTGTTTACGCCGCAACCGGACAATCCCTTGCGCAGACTCGGGACACCGCCTATTACGCCAGTGTCGGTTTACCGGTAAAAGCCTGCAATGCGATTCGCTCAAACGACCAGGCTTCGCGCGTTCGCGGCCCCATGTCCCCTCCCCGCTCGCGACAAGCAGATCCAACGCATATCCAGTTTCTACGGTTCTTTGCGGGAACAATTCAAGCCCGGCTCCGGGACAAACTGGAATGGTTCTTTCGCCATTCGCAATGGGGAGTCGGCTTTGTTCATCGTCCCATCCAGGATTTCCTGACGCTCTCGACCAGGCCGAACGTAAACTGGATCCCCAATTCATCGAGAACACGTTTCCTGGCCGATCCATCAGGCCTGCTCCAGGACGACGGACTCACCGTTCTCCTGGAAGAATACGATTACACGAAACGGATCGGATTTATTTCCTGTCTGACGATTCGCGACAACGGCGCCGTCGACCGGCCCAGGGAGGTCATGAGATTTCCCGTGCATTCCTCCTATCCATACCTGTTCCGATACGCCGGACAGATCTTTATGGTGCCGGAG
>JAKPRU010000631.1 GCA_029557025.1 Candidatus Omnitrophota bacterium
CCAGATCGATATGCGACTGGGGGATGACGTGCAGTGTCATATCGCCCACTGCGGAGGAGGTATTTCCCATGTCCTGGTCGCCGGCCGTGTCGGCGCGTGCGCCTGCGAGCATTCCTGCAATCGTTGCCAGCAAGGTCAAATAGTGCATTCCTCAAAGCCTCCTTTACGAATCCTTCCGCCTGCAGGCGGTCACGAGCGGCGTGATCAGGGAAATGTATTCCCGGACATAAGCCGGGGATTGAATTCGCCCGCGCAAGCGTCGCTGATACGATCTTGTTTTCAGGGGACCAGATACAATTACTATATCAATTTCCGACGGGATTGCGGATCCGGATATCCTGATAGACTTCAAAATACTATGGAGTTCACTTGCGGCGGCAGGCAGATTAACAGGCAGTCGGGATAGAAGAAGGAGGAAATGTAATGCAGCAAGGTCTTATACATCCTTTTGAAAACATGTCGCAGCAGCGTTTCCGCCTTAGTTTCCGGGTATTCCTTGGCATCACCGTGGTCATGCTCATCATCCTGTCCCTATTGGGCGTTCCCCTGCAGCAGTGCCGCACGGTCTCGGGAGGGAAATGCGATATAGTCTCATTCGAACTGGCGCGAACCCCTGCGTATTCGGGCGCGATTGTGGACGCCTGGAGACAACATGAAGTTCTGCAGTATGCGAAATGGAATACATGGCTGGACTACCTATTCATGGTCGGCTATTCAAACTCCGTTGCCTTGGGACTGTTGTGGCTGCTGCAATTCCCCTTTCCTCCTCGATGGAAGAACCGAATTCGTCTCCTCGCGTGGGCGCAGTGGCTGGTATTGACGGCGGATGCACTGGAAAACGCGGCGCTGCTTCGTATCTTATATAGCACGGCGATATCACCCTGGCCCCAAGCAGCCTTTGTATGCGCCCTTATCAAGTTCGGATTGCTGGGGGCGGGCGTGGTCTGCCTGGCGATCGGATTCTGGTACAGGAAAAGAACAACTGCTGAGGCAGGGGCTTTCAAATAGCCGTTCGGGTTATTCAACGGTTCCGCTGTCCCCCGTCTCCGGCGCCGTTCCGGGCAGGTCCGCGCTCTTCACAACAAACTCGACCTCTTTCTCATTTGACGGAGGTTGCCCCTTGACCAACCACAAATTGATGTGAACCCGCATCTCCATGCTTTCTGCGGGATTATCGCGACCGGTATAGGTCCATTCCTGAATTTCCGCCTGCCTACTCCGAGGTTCTGCGCTGTGGCCGGGAAGACTCCCAAAATGTATCGCGCCTGGCTGCCAATCGAAATAATGGGTGGATTGGGCGCACCGAATCTTCGTTTCAAACCTATGGATGTTTC
>JAKPRU010000641.1 GCA_029557025.1 Candidatus Omnitrophota bacterium
CGGTAATTCCCGGAGAGAACCGAGTCTCTGAAGAAGGGCTGCCCGCTGAGCCGATAATCAGCGGGAACACATACCGACCGAGGGGGCTTGAGGTCGAACACGCAGGAGACCTGCCCCCATGTCCACGAATATCCAACACAACCCACGGCAGTTTCTTTGTGATACTTACTGCCCCCGGTCCGGGCGAATTTCAAATCCTTGTCGAGGACGGAAAGACTGGCCGTCTGATTGAGTGTATTGACGCATCGACCGGAAAAAAGACGGTTCTTACCGAGCAAATTGCACCCCCGGAGCAATCCAATCCCCATCCCCAGGCAACGGAACCGAACCAGGTAATCGACCGGCGGGAGCCGTTGCCCGAGCAATCTACACAACCGTCACCAAACCGGCAAATACCTACAATAGAGGAAAGCAGGAAGGAGATATCCGAAATGTCTACCCCCATGGAACAAGACACGGCTTTCGAGGAGAGCCTTTCTCTGAAGCAGAAGAAACGCCTGGAGAATATCGTACATTTCGGAAATCGTATCCCCGGTTGCATTCGATTCTGTGCGAAGCGATCCGGGAGCAGGAGCGTCAGAAGATCGAGAGCGACATCCAGTTTCGGCAACGGTGCGGACAAGAACTGCTCGAAACCCGGCAACGGCAAGCCGCACGCAAGAGCGAAGAGGATCTTTTGAACGAAGTCGCGATGTCGCACGCTGCCAGTTTGGTTTGACATCTCATCTCCTTGGTCTCTCCCTGGCCGGACTGGGCCTAAAGCCGATGGGGGCTGCGTCCGGCTGGGGGGAGGCCGGTTGGTCTGAAGCATGAAAAAGCGTCAATCCATATCCCACCCATCTACCAAAGTAACCCCAGGTCCCCGGATCTGTGAGGCGATCAAGGCGGATGGGCAACGTTGCAAGGCCCCGGCGATGTCGAAAGGGCATTACTGCTTTTTTCACTCCCAGGCCACGGCGGAGCAACGGAAGGACGCACAACGAAGGGGCGGAGAGAAGGGCAAAAGGCAGACCCTTCCCAAGGAAGATGCGGAATACGACTTAGCGACCATTTCCGGCGTGGTGCAGATGTTGGGTTCGATCATCAATAAGACGTTGAGAGGAGACGTTGACTACAAGATCTCGAATAGCGTTTCGGTCTTATCCGGCAACTTGTTGAGGGCGCTGGAAGGCAACGAATTGGAGCAACGCCTGAATGCGCTGGAGGAGCGTTTGGAGGAATTGTCTTATGGCAGACCGGCAGATAGTGAAACGCATAGCCGACTTGGAGCGCAAGGCCGCGCGTCTGCCCGCTCCCCGTCCGGTTTGTCGATCGCGGCTGACGGCGGAACAACGCCGGACCCTGCGGAAAATCACGAGCCGGATGGACGATGTGACACGTCGCCGGGGAATTCAAGCAGTGAAGACGATTGAGGTCCCGAGTGATTTTGATCTTGAAGCGGAAAACCGAAGGCTTCTCGGGCAGTGGCAGGAGAATGATATGAGCATCCCTCGGGAACGAGTAGTCAATCCGGTTTCCCGGCAATTGGCCAAAAAGAGGCTTCCGACGTTGGCAGAGATTTTTCACAGGTCTGATCCGCTGGACGATGGAGATATCGACCAGGTACCAGAAGCCAAGTCTGGATCGAAAGCTGACCAGACCCCGGATTCACCCCCGGCAAAAGGGCGACCCGTGGAACACGAGAAACCGGCAACCCGCAAAATGACATTCGAGAACATGGTTTTCGAGGCCCCGGGCAGTTTTGACTTGGAGTGGATGAAGCAACAAAGGAGGGCGGCTGGTCTGTAGGAAACATCTATACTCACCGGGCGGCGCGGGGGTCATCCTACCGACCGCATCCCGAATAGGGGTACCCCCTCATTGGCGGTAAGCGGGCTTCCCGTCCCGCCCGGCGGCAGAACATTTGCTGCTCGTTGATTTCTCCTTCCCTCGCCCCCGTTGCCCTTTCGGGGGCTTCTTTTTTGTATGCCGGGAAACCGGGCGCTATTGGGCGATTCCTTGTTACGATCCGACAGCGGCATCCGCTCGGATACTCTCATAGACCTCTTTGAGAAGGTGCTGGCTAACGGCCTCGCGGAACTGGTCCTCATTCATGAACTTCGCCGTGATCTCCTCGTTTTGATCCATGCGGTCGATGAAAAGACCCTCCAAGGCTTTCCGGAAGACATAGCCGAAGTTCTCCATCGAATTGGCGAGAGCGGCTTGACGAAGATTACTATCCAAAACGGCGTCTTCTCGGATGGATTCGAAGAATAGTTGATCGCCGGGCTTGAATTCAGTGCCGAACCTCTCATTGAGAATGTCGATCAATTTGGATAATTCAATTTCGTCTTTCCGAGCAACCCCAGTTCCAACAGATGTGGGGCCTGATACCTCATGAGTTCCGCCTTCCTCCAGGGGAATTGATCCCTCACTGATCTTCTGTAATCGGTAGAACTTGAGTGCTACTTCATCATCGAAGTTGTACACAGGTCCCCGGTCCATACGCGGTAGTTTGGTGAGCAGAAAGCGGATATAGGAATAGAGTTTCTCCAAGTCCGAATCCTGGAACGGAATCACCTGAGACATGAATGAATAGAGATTTCTGAAGGCGATCAGAGTCTTGCGAAACTCCTCCTGGACCTCCTCGTCAAGATCAATGAAGCGCCCCACCGCCGGGTCGATGCAAGCGTTCATCCGGGCATGGTCCATAGGTGTGTGATTCTGCTTCGGTTTGTAAAACACCTTGCAGAACTCTTCGACTTCGGCTTTGTAGTAGACCTGATGCCCATCCAATTTGGCTTGAAGTTCATAGAGTTGACTCGGATCGGCACGTTCGCCGATCAGGGTTTGCTCATAGTAAGGTTGGAACGCATCCAGGATCTCCTCCGGTTCGTTGACAAAATCCAGAACGAACGTGTCTTCTTTTCCCGGGTGCGTCCGGTTGAGTCGTGAGAGGGTTTGGACCGCCTGTATCCCCGCAAGCCGCTTATCGACATACATGGTGTGAAGCAACGGCTGATCGAATCCGGTTTGATATTTCTCCGCGACAAGGAGAACCTGATATTCTTCCGTTCCGAATCGTTCGGGGAGTTCTTTTTCCCGGATACCGTTGTTCATGCCGACTTCCGTATATTCCACTCCGGGCACATCCGGGTCGATTACCGTGCCGGAGAAAGCGACCAGTGTTTTGATCCCGTTATAGCCCTTCTCTGCGATGTATTTGTCGAATGCCTGTTTGTACCGCACGGCATGGAGACGGCTGGATGTGACGACCATGGCCTTCGCTTTGCCGCCGATCTTGTGCATGGTGAAGTGGCAGAAATGCTCGACCATGACCTCTGTTTTCTGGGCGATGTTGTGCGGATGCAAGCTCATGAACCGGGCCAGCGCCCGGGCAGCCTTGCGTTTCTCCACCGTGGGATCATCCGCGATAGATTTGATCAATCTGAAATAGGTCTTGTACGTGGTATAGTTCCGCAGCACATCGAGAATGAATCCCTCCTCGATGGCTTGACGCATGGTGTACAAGTGAAACGGCAGGGGCTTCCCGTCCGGTCCCGGAATACCGAAAACCTCCAGCGTTTTGTATTTCGGCGTGGCGGTAAAGGCGAAGAAACTGATGTTCGGCTGGTGGCCGCGTTTTGCCATGGTTTTGAGGATTTCCTCCTCATAGTCCGGCAATCCTTGTTCCTCAGCTTTCGCCCGGGCCTCTTCCTTGATCGCCGCACCCGCCAGCACACCTTTCAGCTCAGTCGCAGTCTCACCGCCCTGGGAACTGTGGGCCTCATCAACGATGACCGCATACCGACGCATGGGCAAGTCGCCGATCTTCTCGGTCACGAACGGGAATTTCTGAAGCGTGGTGATCACAATGGGCACGCCGGACCCCAGGGCTTCGGCGAGTTGGGTGGAGTTGATGTCGATTTTCTGAACCACACCCTGCTTGTGCTCGAACTGGTAAATCGTGTTCTGAAGCTGCTGATCGAGGACCACTCGGTCAGTCACCACGATAGTCGAATCAAAGACTCTCTCATCTTTCTCGTTGTATAGGCTCGCAAGCCGGTGAGCCAACCATCCAATGGAATTCGACTTCCCGCTTCCGGCGGAATGCTGAACAAGGTAGTTGGTTCCGGTCCCGCGTTCACGGGCGTCGGCGACAATTTTCCGCACACAATCCAGCTGGTGGTAGCGCGGAAAAATCATCGTTTCGCGCTTTGCCTTCTTGGCCCCCAGTCTTTTCTCCTCAATTTGCAGGTGAATGAACCGGGCCAGGATGTCCAGGAAGCTGTGCCGTTCCAGGACCTCTTCCCAGAGGTAAGCGGTCTTATACCCGCCGGGGTTTTCCGGGTTCCCTGCGCCACCCCCGCAGCCCTTGTTGAAGGGCAGGAAATAAGTGCTTCGTCCCGAAAGCCGGGTGGTCATATAAACCTCGTCGGTATCGACCGCAAAATGAACCAGGGTGCGTTTCTTGAACTGAAAGATCAGGTCAGTCGGTTCCCGGTCGTTCTTGTATTGTGTGATTGCGTTTCTCCAAGTCTGACCGGTCATCGGGTTTTTCAGTTCGGCTGTGGCCACCGGGATGCCGTTCAGCGCCAGAGTCACATCCAGGCTGTTCTCGTGCCGATTCGAATAGCGAAGCTGGCGCACGATAGTGAGACGATTCGCCGCATAGAGTTTCTGTGTCTCCGGATTCAGGCCGCTTGCCGGGGCGAAGCAGGCTACGCGAAACAATTTCCCAAAGGACTTGAATCCATGACGCAAGACAGAGAGACATCCCTCGTGTTCGGAGTTCAGCGCCCGACAGAGATCGTCCAGCAGGGTCTCCTCTGCCTTTTCCTTCTGCAAACCGGCGAGATATTCCCATTCATCGGGCTGGGTTTCCCGGATAAACGAGATCACATCTTGTGGGAACAGGCCACGCTCCGGGCTGAAACTATCGGGATCGCGTATCTCATATCCACCCGCCTTGGTCAGGTGCTGCTCAATGGCGGTCTCGAATGCGTATTCTGTATGCTGGCCGGGCATCAGGATGTACCCCTCCTGCTATCCAGCACGAAACTCGCTCTTTCTCTGCGCAGCATCTCAAATGGATTCTTGAATTTGACCTGGACGCCGAGACAGACATTTGGAATCTTCACCTGCCTCACGCCATCGCTCGCCACCTCGTGGGTGACCAGCACATGGCCGTGAGCAAGGGCATACGCGACCAGGTAATA
This sequence comes from Candidatus Omnitrophota bacterium, assembly GCA_029557025.1. Taxonomy (GTDB): domain Bacteria; phylum Hinthialibacterota; class Hinthialibacteria; order Hinthialibacterales; family JAKPRU01; genus JAKPRU01. The sequence goes on from JAKPRU010000641.1 coordinate 5,199, forward strand.
ATCCGCATCCTGAAGAAATACATGGATTGCAGCTGTGCGGTAATTCTGTCCATGTACCCACTTGCTTACTTTGGAAAGTGCCTCAATCATCGCGTCATCCGGAGCCAGAAAGAACCGATTTCCCATTTTCTCTGCCCATTTCGAGAGATCATCCGAACCCGCCATCAACTCATCTTCAACCGCTTCAATACTGAAGACCTTCCCTTTCTTGTTCTTCTCACGGAGCCAATCCCAGAATGCCGGACAGAAATCCATGCCGTAATGCAGGCGTTTGGCCTGGATGAACACATTCGCATCGAGAAGATAGGCCATCAGACAGTGACTCTCAATCGACGCCCGAACTCAGTAAATGTCTGCTCTTTCTTGATCCCGAGCAACTGGAAGGCATCCCGATACAGCGTTTGTCCCTCCAGTGTACTGACCACCAGCGCCCGAACAAAGCGACGGCTCGCCCGTGCTTCCTGTGCCAAATAAAAATCGCCACCCTTGGACTTCGGCAGACTCCGAAGGTGTTCCAGTTCCTGTTCGTACGCGATTTGGAATTCATCCCGCGAAATACGCCTGGCGTCAAGAATCCGGCGCAGAATCACGAGAGTGCTTACTTTGAACCGCCGGGCGAGATTATTCACTTCATCAAGCGGTTCCGTATGAGGCAACGCATCCCGCAACACACGAAGCGGAACCAGGAATTCGGCGGCCACCCGGTTGCACCACTGCTCGATCCGGTGAGACGGGACCGATGCAGGTCCCACATCAGAGAGGGCGCTCTTGCCCAACCAGAGATGCGCCAACTCGTGGGCAAGGGTAAACATCTGCGCCGCCTTGGTGTCAGCGCCGTTAATGAATACGAGCGGTGCGAGATCGTCAGACAGGGCAAATCCCCGGAACTCCTGGGGGTCGAGTCTCCGCCGGTTGTTGCTTCCCACAACACCGCTCACCATCACGAGGATACCCTGATTCTCGGCTTGGTCGATGAACTGCCGAAGCGCCTCAGTCCAGGTCGGACAGGCGCGCCGGGCCTCCAAATCGAAGCCCAGCGTCTGCCTCATCGCGTCGGCAGCCCGATCGACAGGGTCTTCCACTCGCAGGGACCCCACAAACGGGCGGGATTCCTCTCCGGTCAACTTCGCATAATCGCGATACCAGGCTTGGCGGCGTTGGCACAGGTAAAGCACGTCAAGGAGATCCGGGCTGGGATTTTTGATCTCCTCTCCGCCGATGATTCGCAGGTCCGGAATTGGAATTCGTTCGGCAGGCGGCTCGGCAAGAAACAGGTATCCAATCGGCACAAAGGTGGCTTTGGCGAACGCCTCCAATTGCTTGAAGGTGGGCTTGGTTTCGCCACGTTCCCACGATTCCAAACATGGGAACTTTTTCCGCAGGCTCGCCCGATCACGGCCCGCCCTTTTTCGTGCCCAGCGCAAGAGTTCAGGCTTGATCTCAACGCGCATCGTATTGCCTCTCCTCTTACGTCCATCTTCCGCCTTATCCTCTGTAAAATCAAGGCCGTGCGATGCTCACCCTCTTTGTAATGCCAATTCCGAACTCCTGGCACGTTGATTCGGTGTCAGGCAGTCCCCTTCACGGGATCGGCCTCGATATCGTGCAATCCATGTCGAAATCGCCCACGATCACATTGCAGTATTCTTCCGGTTTTTGTGTTGCATAGAATATACACGAGATTGTTTGTGTTGCATATTATGCGTTTTATGATACACAACAGTCTTTGTGTGAAATCCTTTCAACTCAAGGCTGTCTTTCGGTGATTTCAATCAGTTCAGGGAAGATCATGACAGCGGCACGTCTTCCTCTTCCAGGTCGGATGTCACGAATCACCCCCGTTTCCTTGAGGACATTGATGATTCGAATGGCGCTTTCCTTCGGTATTCGCGATCTGGCAATGAATTCGGTACTCCGAAAAATCGGGCGGTCGAATAGGGCATCAATCGCCTGGACACCATATTGGGAACGGATGATTTTTGGAATCTCCTGTTTCATCTTCTCATAAAGAGCCAATATGCGTCTGGTCTTGTCTGAGTTGATTTCGGCTTGTTCCACCACGGCGGTCAGGAAAAAACGAATCCATCCGTTCCAGTCCTTTTCTTCCGAGATCGCCCGCAAGCGCTCATAATATATGTCCCGATGTTCTTCCAAATACTCACTCAAATAAAACATGGGTTTGGACAGCAACTTCTTCTCAAACAGAAAAAGAGGGATCAACATTCGACCAAGCCTTCCATTGCCGTCCAAAAAAGGATGAATGATTTCGAACTGGGCTTTGGCGATTGCAAGTTGAACCAAAACGTCCTTTTCTTCCAGTTGCAAGTATTTTTCCCAGTTATCGAGTGCGGCAGGCAACTTCTCCGGAGAAGGCGGAACAAAGTCGGCTTCCTCCATAGAGCGGCCAGGACGGGCGATATAGTTCTGGACCTTTCGGAACTGACCTGGCGCTTTATTCCTGCCTCGGGCGCTCTCAAGAAGGATAACGTGCAGCTCCTTGACAAGATTCAGACACAACGGTCGTTTTTTGAGGGATTTGACGGCCTGTCCCATGGCCCGTCGGTAATTGATGATTTCCTGGATATCGTCATATTTGGCTGGCTCCACCGGCTTATCCGGGGCTGCCTCATATTCCAAGACCTCCTCCATGTTGGCCTGTGTGCCCTCGATTCGAGAGGACAGCACGGCTTCCTGGGTTGTCAGCGGCGAAAGGAGCACGACCGGATTTACGATGCTTTGCAGCATCCCGTCATAGCGCGCCAAAGCCGCATTCGCCTGTCCGATGAGGGACACATGCGCAGCCCAGTCGATACAATCCAAAGGCAGACGTTCAGGCTCGTAAGGCTTCATTGCAAAACCTCTTTTCTCACATCAATCTTTCCCGTCACTGCCGCTGAAATCACCGCCGTGCGGTATTCGCGGAGTAAATCTATGGATTGTCGGACCTTCTCGATCAGCGCATCAATCCGCGCCGTCTCCCGGTCCAGGAAAGTGGCGATGGCGCGTTGTTCATCGGAGGGCGGTACCTGCACACGAATGGAAGCCATCACGTTATTCATTAGCTTTGGATTGATATCATACCGAACAAACCAACTGGTGGCCTGACCTAGTGCATGACCAAAAAACACATAGCTTAGATGAGTCTTTGCTTTGAGAGTTCCACAAACATTCGTGCAATTGAACTTGCCATTGCGAGCAAAAACCGTCCCAGCGTTAGCACCGTCGGTTGTCCAGGTAAGGTACTCACCATCAAAATCGAAAGTATTGAGATGTCCCATAATGCCATCGTTTTCAGTTTGGGATGAGAACACTGGATAAATCCCCGCATTGTCTGCAATTTCCAAGTTGCTTATCACCCGACCTCGACCAAGGGCAAATAACATCCAAACAGGTACCACTTCCCAATGCTCCGGCACTTGCCCCAGCCACTCGATGCCGGAATCTTTCATCTTCACATTCGGATCAAGCCCTTTGGTCACCGCGTGGCTGATGAGGGCGGACCGCTTTTCCTGGAGGAGTTCGATCTGCCGCTGCTTTTTTTCGATCAGCGCATCAATCCGCGCCGTCTCCCCGTCCAGGAAAGCGGCGATGGCGCGTTGTTCGGGATAAGAAGGCAAGGATATCAGGAGATTGGAGTATTTTTCAGCACTGACATTTTGAATTGTGGCCTGGATGAAAGACGAATTGAGCCATTGCCAGTATTGATATGAATTCGTGAAGTAATTGACAAAGCGGGGCATCGTCTTAGTTGGGTCAAATCTTGCACGGATCAAATACCCGGCATAAGCAGCTCGCCCCCATGATGGTTCATAATAGAAACTCTTTCCGACGGTGGCTCCGCTACGTGCCAAGAGAAGGTCTCCTTCTTTAAGCAAATAAGGTCGAGCAATCTCTTCCGGAATGGACTTGAAGGTTTCATCTCGAAGGCGTCCGTCTTCATCTACATCAGTAATCCGGAT
>JAKPRU010000650.1 GCA_029557025.1 Candidatus Omnitrophota bacterium
ACTCCCCCCGAACAATTCCCGGCCACCCCTTCGCCAACATCTTCTTCCGCTTCTCCCCCAGAAACTCCCACTCATCAAACAAATACTGCGTCGCTCGATCTCGAATCCGTTGCACGATTCATCCCTCAACCTGTTGATTATATTACACTTAATATAACATATACCCCTCCAAAAATCAACCCCTTCCCCCCCTCCCCCGACGACTTTTTTCCGGAGCGTCATCCTTGGGGAAGAGATTCCTCCCCCGAAGATCGGGGGAGGTCAGGTGGGGGTTGGCCGGATAAAACGAAACCCTCGGCATCCGGTGAGCGCCACCTTTCAATCGTCACTTTCTCAGGAACGCGGTTACACTTCTTTCGAGGCCAGGATGGACCCCCAAGTCAAAATGCTTTCCCCATATACATCCTGAATCCGATCTTTGGCGAGAGTCAGCCGGTCTTTGTGTAAGGTTGTCGGATCGTCCAGGAGATGCGTCTGTACCCAGTCGCCTGTTTTTCTCAAATGGGAAACACTTACTCCCAACAGGCGAATCTTCCGAACCCCATCCCAGTTCTTCAGAAACAACTCCTGAGCCTCCCGATAAATCATTTCTTCGGAGTCGCATTCCATCGGAAGGGTCTGTGCCCGTGTGATGGTCTGGAACGGTTCGAATCGGATCTTCACCGTGATCGTTCTTCCTTTTCGCTTGGCTTTGCGAAGACGTCGGCTCACTTTCTGGGCCAGGAAACGGAGGATTCCGAGCAATTGTTCGCGCCTCCGGCTGTCTCGAAACAGGGTATATTCATTCCCCATGGATTTCATTTCCGCTTCCTGGAAAGTATACACCAGCGGCGTATCGTCCCACCCTCGACAGGCATGATAAAAATACGTCCCGACCGCTCCGAAATACTCCTGAAGTTTCTGTTCCGTATACTGTCTCAAATCCCAAATTGTTTTGACTCCGATCCGGTGCATCGCCGCTTCTGCTTTCTCTCCGACTCCCCAGAGGTCACGGATGGGGAGTCGTTGGAACAGGGGATCGATATCCGTTTCCCGAATCATCGTAAGGCTGTCGGGTTTTTCCAGGTCCGAGGCTAACTTCGCCAGCAATTTATTCTTTGCGATCCCAATGGAGCCGGTCAAATGAAATGCCTGTCCAATTTCCTTTTTGATTGTTTGTGCGATTCGTCCGGCCTCCTCCCAGGAATCCACATCCCACAATTCATAGAAAGCCTCATCGATGCTGAACGGTTCGACAAAGGGGGTGTACTTTTGGAGGATTTTGAGTATTCCGGCGGAGATGTGGATATACTTTTCGGGATTTCCCTGGATCACGATTGCCCCTGGACATTTCCGAAAGGCTTCCCGAAGCGGCATACCCGACCGCACACCATACGGACGGGCTTCATACGAGCAGGTGGAAACCACGCTTCTGCCGTCGGGATCTCCGGACACAATGACCGGCTGGCCGATCAGATGCGGATTGCTCATCTGTTCGACTGATGCGAAAAAGGCATCCATATCCAGATGACTTACAAATCGCTCTTTCATGGTTCACCTTTGTGCGCCTTCTTACATTTCACAACGCAATTTCCACTGCATTGTGCCGGAATCAAGCACCAGCTCGTACACATCCTCCGTTTCGGTAAGCACCGTATAGTGATATTGCCGGAATTTGCCGCGCATACTGCTCCAATGGCAGGTGATTTTGCGAATTTTAAATGCCTGCCCATCGCCGCCGATGACTCCTCTCCGACGCATCCGCAGGGGTCTCATCTCCGGTCCGGCGATCTCCGTCGGCCTGCGAAACAGGCAAATCACATCGACATCTTCATAAGTTTCCGAATACATCGCGGTTCACCGCCCCCCGGCCTCTTCTCCTCAGCCCTCCGTCAACCGACAACCCCCCCACCCCGACCCTCCCCGTAAACGGGGAGGGAGAAAAATTCACCCCGTTGCCCCGAATATCTTCCCCCCGTTTACGGGGGGATCGAGGGGGTAATCCGCAATCCGAAATCCCCAATCCACAATTGAATTTTACTGCTCAAATGTTCAGTTGTCAAGACCGAAAAACAATCACCAGCGATTCCACAACAAGTTGCTGGAAGGAGGGGTCGGGTGAAGGAATTGCTGGGTTTACGGGTTGGAGGGGATACTTGGGAGATTCGACGGGGAGATTTGGGTGGGTAAATAGTGGGAAATGGAAGGGATTGTCGGTGCAAAGGACAGGGGTATCCTGTTCGTGGGATTCCGTGTGGGAGACCCACTGTCCGGCGATGCGTCAGCGGACGGTTCGGGTTTCGAGGCACCGGACCACGTGGAGAGGCCACAAACAGTTTTCCAAGGATGTGAATCCTTCCCCATCCCAGAGCTGGACATGCACATTGCCCGCCGTGTACACCTCGGAAGGGGAGAGGGATGCCAAGATTCCCTGGGCATCCCGCAGATCCGAAAACCGGAACACCTTGTCTCAATACCGGCAGCATCGCCGGAACATAAACGTTACTCGTTTCGTTCCTTGAGACGCCTCACGCAATCCTGGACGATCTCGTCCAACAAGACACGAATCCGCCGATAGTTGGCCACCCAACTCCGCACGCGGGTTTCCCACGCTTTGGGAACATAAATCAACCGCTGCTTACCGTTCGCGTAGTGGGAGAGATACAAGGACACGTGTCGCTCTCCCCGGCGGCAACGG
>JAKPRU010000666.1 GCA_029557025.1 Candidatus Omnitrophota bacterium
TGAATTGCGCACAGGCGGCGGCCAAGTCTGCCCCCATTTCCCCGCGACTTTCTACGGCGTCCAGGGAATTGATTTCCGGCCCATAGAAACCGAGCAGGTCAGCGGTGCGCTCGCACCGGATTTCCCAAGTTGTTCCGTAGCTCGCAGCTCCGCCGAGCGGGGAACGGTTCAGGCGCGGATAGATATCCCGCAAACGCTGGAGATCGCGCAACAGGCCCGCCGCGTAGGATGCGCACCAGTGCCCCCACGTGGTGACCGTCGCCGGGCGGTGATGAGTGAATCCCGGCATGACGGTCTCGAGATGCTTCTCGGCGTGGTTCAAAACGGCTTTCAAGAGGACCTGCCATTCCTCCAGGAACGATAAGAGCGCATCCCGCAGATACAATCGCACATCCGTCGCGGACTGGTCATTCCGACTTCGCCCGGAGTGCATCCGCCCGCTGATCGATTCTCCGGCAACCTGGGCGACCTCGGCCTCGATACAGATATGAACATCTTCCAGCGCGGGGTCCAGTTTCCACACACCCCGCTCGAAGCGGGTCTCGATTTCGCTCAACACCTCAAGGAGTTTTTTCAACTCTTCTTTTTGATAAATGCCGATCTCCGCCAGCATGATACAGTGCGCCCGGTTGGTCCACAGGTCATACGGAATCAGCAGTTCATCCGCCGGTGGGATGGCGGTGACATCCCGTCCGGCGCTCAATGTGATCATCCGCTCCTCGGCGGTTCCTTTTTTCCGGGTGGCCCATACTGCGCGATCCATGGTGATGTCTCTCTTTCCTCGCACGTTTTTTACAAGAATATCTCTGAAAATAAAGGGATATCGGTGAGGGATCTAAGAATTAGAAAATGGAAAGTGAGGTGGAGTCAGATTTTGCGGACTGAGTCGCCGATGGAGATCGGATTGACACTGGGTCTGCCGGAGATCTGGTCTCTTCGGATGGGAAGCGGTCCGCGTTCCGTGGGAGTCACTCCCGGAAGTGTGCCACCGGAGGGGGCGTGTGTCAGAAGGGCGGACATAACCGTATGGGGCTGTTCCGCCTGATGGGGCAACCGGGCCATCAGGATGGACATGTGTTCCTGGACATGAACGGCTTCCATTTCGGCCTTTACGAGTTCCAATTTGCCCAGAGATTGTCCGGTCTGGGGGTCCAGAATCTCTTCGCCCTCCTCGAAAACCACCAGGAGATCCCCCTTGGCCCAGCCATCTGCCGAGCCGCGATTGGCCACAAGACGATGATCGTCCAGAATACGTATGATCTGTCCAATTACCGGGGTTTCGTTCATGGAAGACCTTCCTTGACACCAAAAGCATGTACCGGCTTGGGATGATTTCCTGCATTTTGCATCTTGTTCTATCATTCGCGTTTGGCATTACAGTGTCAAGGTCCTTCTGCCGTGCCGGAGTTTCCATGGCGGCATCCGCGTGGGTCTCAAAAAGGGTGAAGGATTCATGCTAAGATGATGGCTGGAAAGATCGAAATACCCTGAAAAGGAGTGTCGGAGATGAGCGCGGCCAAACGTGTACTGATCTGTGAAGATGATGCGGATGCCCGTCTCCTGATTCGTTCGATCCTGAACACCATCCATTTTGAAATCGCCGGAGAAGCGGAAACAGGAATACAGGCTTTAAATCTGTTCAAGGAAACAAGACCGGATATTGTCCTCCTGGATATTCAGATGCCGCAGGGGGACGGATTAACGGTGCTTCGATTCCTGCGCGAAATCGATCGGCAGGTCCGTGTGATTTTGCTTACGGCTGATGATACCTCCCATTCGGTGAACACGGCCTTGAAATTGGGAGCGAATGATTATGTCATTAAGAGTTCATTGACCACACCTCGATTCTTACAGGCATTGCAGGTAGAGGGTGTGTCGCAGCCGGAAGACTCCGCAGGCGGAGAAGAATGCAAATCCGACGAGGCTCCCGATGGGGAAACAAAGAGCAAAACGGCGGAGGGTCCCCAGCGGCGTATGGCCACGACGGAACGACGCGAAGAGAAAAAATCCGGCCGGCGGTGATCTCCGCCCGCAACGATTTGCACCAGTTTTTTTATTCTCGATCGGACTGAGATAAACACAGGGAACGAAAATGAATAATGAGAAGTGTATCGACCCCGCAGCGCTGGAACGGATTCGCGGTATCGGGGGGGACGATCTGCTGACCAAGATGATCACCCTGTTTATTCAAAATGTAGAGAAACGCCTTCAGGAAGCCTCGGAGGGGAAGGCGGCCGGGGATTCGGAAATGATCGGTCGTGCGGCGCATTCCATCAGGTCCAGTTCGGGGAATGTGGGCGCGATGAGGCTTCAGCGGGTGGCATACGAGATCGAGCGTCTGGCGATGGAGGGAAATATCAACCGGGCCTGGGAGCGATTTGCCGAGTTGGAAAAAGCTTTCGCGGCGGTTAAAGCGCGTTTGACCGAGGAAGGAGAACAACCGGCACAATGAAAAAAATTGCCGTAGTGGAAGACAATCCGGATAACCGGCTCCTGGTCCGGGCCATTCTGGAAGATCTTTACGAAATAGTGGAATACGAGACAGGGAAGAATGCACTGGAAGGGATCAGACGGGAGAGGCCGGATCTGGTCCTTCTGGATATCTCGCTTCCGGAGATGGATGGGATGGAAGTGCTGAGGCAAATCCGTGCCGATGCGGACCTGAAACAGCTTCGGGTGGTTGCCCTGACCGCTCATGCCATGGCCGGCGACCGGGAGAAGTTCCTGGAAGTGGGATTTGACGGGTACGTCATGAAGCCGATTGTGGATGAATTCGCCTTGCTGGATATTATTCAAGCGCTTCTTGCGAAGTGAGAATGCCGTGACCGACAGCCCAGCGCCAGTCAATCGAGCCGCATTTTGGAAACGATTCCGGGTCGCGTTTCTGCCGTTCATGCTGCTTGTGTTCGGTCTTTCCTTTCTTCTGCATCATGTGAGCGCCCATTCGATAGGACCGTTTTCCGTCCGCAATGTGTTGCTGATCGATATCATTCTGGGGGTTGTCGTTGGGATCGTTTGTTTCCTGATTTCCCGTGAGGGATCCCGGAGAGAACAGGCAAAAGAAGATCTCGAGAAAGCGGTTACTGCACTGGAGGAACGGATTCAGGACCGGGTTGCAGTTCTCCGGGAGACCAACGAATGGCTTCAACAGGAGATTCAAGAGCGGGGACGAGCCGAGAAGGCGCTGACGGAAGCGCATTTGCAAATTCGTGGTTTGCTGGATGCCGCAACAAGAGTGTCCATGATTTCCACCGATCCGAACGGGATCATCACATTTTTCAATAAGGGCGCGGAACGACTGTTGGGATACAGGGCGGAAGAATTGATCGGGCGGAAGACCCCCGAACTGTTTCATCTCAAATCCGAAGTCATCACACATGGAGAGGAACTGTCACGGGAGTTTCATCGTTCCATCGAAGGATTTGAGGTCTTTGTGGCCCGTGCACGGGAGGGAGGACATGAGGAGCGCGAATGGACATACATTCGGAAGGACGGAACTTACCTCACAGTCATCTTATCGGTTACCGCCGTTCGCAATGAGGCAGGCGAGATCACCGGCTATCTGGGAATTGCGCAGGATATTACGGAGAGGAAACGGGCCGAGAAGGCCCTGCAGGAAAGCGAGGAACGACTGCAAGACTTTCTCGACAACGCCATCAGTCTGATTCAAAGTGTCTCGCCCGACGGTCGTTTTCAATATGTTAACGCGGCCTGGAAACGAACGTTGGGATACCGGGACGAGGATCTGGCCGAATTACACGTTTTCGATGTGGTCTGCCCGGATGAGCGGGAGCATTGCATGGATACTTTCCGGCGGGTTCTCCGAGGAGAAGTGTTGCGGGATATTGAAACGGCACTTGTCGCGAAAGATGGCCGTCGGATTCCTGTCTCCGGAAGCGCGAACTGCCGTTTTGAGGACGGAAAACCGGTGGTGATCCGAAGCATGTTTCGAGATATCACAGAAAGCAAACGTGCCGCGGAAGAATTGCAACGGGCGAAAGAGGAGGCCGAGGCCGCCAATAAGGCCAAGAGTGTTTTTCTGGCCAACATGAGCC
>JAKPRU010000679.1 GCA_029557025.1 Candidatus Omnitrophota bacterium
CGCATTTCCGAGCCAGGTTTTCCAGTCTACATTGGCATCGCCCGTCGCATCCGGAGAGGCTTCCGGGTCGATATCCCAATTCCATTCGCCTCTGTCGCCGGAATTGCGTGAGCAACTGGCCTGCGCCCACACCGGTTTGCCGATCATATCCGAATCAATCACCTGTCGGGCTTTCCACCAGCAATCCGAGGATGTTGCCTGGACGCCCACTTGCAGGACACGATCCGTTTTCCGCCAGACCTCCCAGAGTCTTTTCGCCTCCTCGGCGGTCCGGGTCATCGGCTTCTCGAGATACACATCTTTGCCCGCCTTGAGCGTGTCAATGGCAACCGGTGCATGCCAGTGATCCGGTGTTGCGATGAACACGGCATCGATATCGGGACGGTCCAGCAGTTCCTGATAATACCGATAGCCTGCTCCTCCGCAGATCCCCATGGCCCGCTTAACCCGTTTCTGATAGACATCGCAGACCGCAACAACTTTGCAGTCTTTCCGATCAACCAGTTCCTCGACCAGCGAGGTCCCGCGTCCTCCAACCCCGATCACACCAATGTTGATCAGATCGTTTGCCCCCGGCACGGAACGCGATGCCGGGCCGACCATGGCGGCCAGGGTGAGGCCGCTCGCGGTTATTTTCAGAAAATTTCTCCGATTGTTGGATGGGGGGGATTCCAGTGTCACAGGACAGGCTCCTCTCGATAGGAATGGAACGATATATCTGGTCCATAGTAATCCGTTGTAAGGAATCTCTGTAGTGCGCCGAGTGATTTTTTAGATTCCCTCCCTCGAAGATCGGGGGAGGCCAAGTGGAAATTGACTGCTGAGAAAGGTCGAGTGGCGGTTGGCACGAATCCCAATTGAAATTCTGCAATCCTGGACTCACCCCCCCTTATGTTCCCCCCGATCTTCGGGGGGAAGATAATCGGCCAATGCCGCCCGCGAAGGTCAGGGGAGGTGAGGTGGGGGTTGAGCGGATAACACAAAATGCCACAAGCCTTGCCATTCCAAACGAATGTGAGGAATCTCAATGAATGATAAAACGGCCCGGGTTAAGGAGCGCCACACGAATGCGGATGCCATCCGTTCTTACTATCAACCTGCACCGATATCAGAGGAACCTGGAAATCCTGGGTTCGCTGCTGAGTCCGGGGGCACAGATTTGCGCTGTAGTGAAAGCCGATGCATACGGGCATGGCCTGGTTCCCATCGCGCAAACCGCTGTCAATGCGAATGTCGGC
>JAKPRU010000680.1 GCA_029557025.1 Candidatus Omnitrophota bacterium
GCGCATCGCTTTGGTTTCAAAAGCCATTTTCTCCCATTCCTCTGGAAAAAACGCCAATATCGTTTCCCAATCCTCATCAATGCGATTCGCCATGATTCTCTTCCCTCAACAAAACACAAATATGATCGAAAGAATCATAAGACGAAAATGGAACCTTGTCAATTATTAAGTTAGCGCTTATGGGACGCTGTCCCCCAAGCCCCCTGGGATTTATCGCTTCCGTGCCAATCTGGCAGAATCTAAGATAGAAGAGCAGTGGGGTGGAGGAACCACCCCGTCTGCCATCTTGGCCCCTGGGCCGACGCTCCGGTCGCGTCCCCGCGTTGCCGTATCCTTCGCCCAGGCCGAGAGCATCCTACAACATTAGGAAAGAAACGGCAAGAGAATGAACGAGAACGCACTCTTTCGTCTGGCGCTGGGATTGGCTTCTCCCTGGGAAGTGAAATCCCTTGAATTTTCGGGGGAAAAGAAACGATTAGACATTACCTTGGATTTTGCGAAAGGAAGCCGGTTCCCCTGTCCGGTTTGTGGAAAGCCCTGTGGAGTTCACGATACGGAAAAGCGAACCTGGCGTCACCTGAATTTCTTTCAGCACGAGACGTATTTGCACGCGCGGCAGCCGCGTGTGGACTGCCCGGAGCATAAGGTGAAAACCGTGGAAGTGCCCTGGGCGCGTGCGGGAGCGGGGTTCACCTTGTTGTTCGAGGCGCTGGTGATGGTCTTGGCGCGCAACGGAATGACGGCGAATGCCATCGGGCGCATGGTGGGTGAACACGATACATTGATCTGGCGGATTCTGGATCATTACGTAGAAGAAGCGAGAAGCCAGGTCGATCTATCCGGCGTATCGCAAGTGGGTCTCGATGAAACCTCGCGATCCAAGGGTCATAAATACGTCACTGTTTTTATGGATTTGGAGCAACGGCGGATTGTGTTTGCGACCGAAGGGAAAGGGGCAGAGACCCTGGCGTCGTTCAAAACCGATCTGGAAGAGCATGGGGGCTGCGCGGAGACGGTGAGAGAATTCA
>JAKPRU010000684.1 GCA_029557025.1 Candidatus Omnitrophota bacterium
ATGAGCCACGAGCTGCGGACCCCGCTCAACTCGGTCATCGGTTTCTCCAACATTCTCCTGAAAAACAAAACGGGAAATCTCACCGATCAGGATTTGTCATTCTTACGAAGGATTCTGGACAACGGCAAGCATCTCCTGAACTTAATCAATGATATTCTGGACCTCTCGAAGGTGGAGGCGGGCCGCATGGAAGTGGTGAAATCTACGACGGATCTCCGCGCGCTGATCGTCGATATTGTGGCGCAGTTCGAAGGACAACTGCGGGGGCGGGACCTGGACCTTGTGACCGACATCTCCCAGCCATTGGCCACGATCCAGGCAGATACCGGAAAACTCAAGCAGGTTATCATCAACCTGATCGGCAATGCGATCAAATTCACCGAAAAGGGAACGGTCACGGTTCGGGTGGTCACGGACCCGGCGAGCCGCCAACCGATGCGGATCGAGATTACCGATACGGGGATCGGCATTCCGAAGGAGAAATTGGGAGATGTTTTTGAAGCGTTTCTGCAAGCCGAAGCCTCGACCAGCCGAAGGTACGGCGGGACGGGGCTGGGATTAAGCATCTCACGGGCGTTCTGCGAGATGATGGGATACGCACTTGAAGTGGCCAGTGAGGTCGGCAAGGGATCGACGTTCCGCATTCTGCTTGATCCGTCCAAGGAATCAAGGAAGCCGGGTGGGCACGAAAACACGGTTGAAAGCATGGCAATACAATAATGGAAATGCTCCCTCTCCTATCGGGAGAGGGTACAGCCGGCAACAGCGGCAGGGAACCAATATGCCCGACATGGATGAAGAACTGAAAGCGCACTACCGGCAGGGACTTCGCGCGCGGATTGAGGCCCTGGAGGCGGTCCGAGCAGCCTTGCCGGAAGTTGCGCCGGAAGCCATTGAGCAGGTGAAGCGAACGGCCCATTCTTTGCGCGGTTCCGGAGCGACCTACGGATTCCCGCAGATCAGCCGGGTCGCGGAGGTCCTGGAATCCGCGAACAACAAGGATTTCCCCGAAGCGCTCGGCAGACTGATCGAGGTCCTGTGGGAAACGGTCTCAGAGGAACAGAAAACAAGAAACACCGTCCTGATTGTCGAAGACGATCCGGATATCACACACCTTTTCCAAGTCTGTCTCTTCGCCCCGGGACGAAAGATCCTGTTTGCGGAGACTTCTCAAGAGGCACAGAGAATCTTGCAACAGGAATCCATCTCGCTTATCTTGCTGGACCTTGTTCTGCCGGATATAGACGGTCGGCGGTTCCTGGAGATTCTGCGGGAACAGCCGCATACAGCGGGAATCCCGATTTTTGTCGTTTCCGGGGGATTGGGGAAACAGACACGGGAAGAATGTCTTGCCCTCGGAGCCGATGCCTATTTCGAGAAACCTTTCGATCCGGCGGTAATATCGAACGCGATCTCGACCAGGTTGCTCGAAACCGCAAGACCGGCTCAGGAACCGTATCAAGACCCCATGACCGGACTCCCCAACCGAGCGGCCCTGAAAAACTCTTTCACGGATATGTTGGAAAAGACAACCCGTGCGCAGCAATCGCTGTCTCTCGCCATTATCGACATCGACCATTTTGAATCCATCAAGAATGCCTACGGCCACACGGCTGTGGAAACGGTATTGAAAGAGACCGGCGCCGCGATTGCGCAATCGGTTCGAACCGAGGATTTCCTCGCTCGCTGGGGCGAACAGGAATTCTGCCTTTTGTCTCCAAACCTCTCGAAGGAGGAAACCGCGCAACGCCTCGATAACGCGCTCAAGATCCTTCGGTCGAAGCGCTTCCGTCTCAAGGAAGGCCGAACGTTCCAGGTTGGATTTTCAGCAGGAGTCACGGATGTGACCGATGATATCTCCCTGGAAGACATCGTCACAGAAGCGGGGAGATATGTTTATCAGGCCAAGACATCGGGTCGAAACCGGGTCGTGTTTTCAAAAGGCCGGGAGGAAACAATCGACAAAAAAATCCTCCTGGCGGAGGATGATGACCTGATTGCCTCCATTATTGTGCATCGCCTGAAGCGGGAGGGATTCGAGGTAATTCATACGTCTGATGGGGTATCCGCACTTGAGGCGGCCAGAGAATCTCCGTATTCCATGATTATCGCGGACGTGAAGATGCCGGCCATGGACGGTTTTGAACTGCTTACCGAGTTACGCAAGGACTCCTCGTTCAGTTCCGTGCCGATTGTCATGCTCACGGCGATGGGGAGCGAGAAAGACATACGACGCGGATTCGATCTGGGTGCGGACGACTATATCTCGAAACCTTTTTCGCCCATTGAACTTCTGGCACGAATTCG
>JAKPRU010000685.1 GCA_029557025.1 Candidatus Omnitrophota bacterium
CGAATTCGGTCCGCAGCCGCCTCATCTCGGAGAGGCCATCGGATTTCACCCGTTCATGATGGGCGTTCTTTCGAACCTTGTCGCGTTCGTTGCGGGGTATCTATTCAGCTTGCTGCGTCCGGCAAAATCCCTGAAAGAACTGGGGGGGCTGACCTGGAAAACGCGGCATTTGCCTAAATTCGAGGGCGTCTGAAAGAAGGAATCCCGGGGTTCGCGCCGAAGAAGTCGGTCATGTCCCTCGGACGACATAGATTACAATCTCGTGACGAAGGGATAAAGAAACGTGGAAAATGCTGCCGTTGGAGTCACTCGTACCTGGGATATTGTCGTATTGATTGCCTATCTGCTGGGTACATTGGGCCTGGCGGTGTGGTCCAGCCTGCGCATTAAGAGCACGGAAGGCTATTTTCTGGGCGGGCGCAAACTGCCGGGCTGGGCTGTCGGGATTTCCATCCTGGCTGCCGCGATCAGTTCGATTACATTCCTCGCCTATCCCGGCTCCGCTTATGAAGGCAATTTCAGCCGCGTCGTTCCCGGCTTGGCTTTCCCCGTCGGCGCGATCATCGCCATTTTCATTTTCGTTCCATTCTATCGGCAAGTGGGGTTCATCAGCGCCTATACCTATTTCGAGCGGCGATTCGGATTGTGGGGTCGAATCTATGTCTGCATTCTGTTTGTTCTAGGACAGATTTGGCGTGTCGGGTTGATTCTCTACCTTCTCTCTCTTCCACTGACGATAATGTTTCCGCAGCTCGACAAAACAACCTTAATCATTGCAAATGGTGTGTTTGTGGCTTTCTATACGGCGATCGGCGGGTTGGAAGCCGTGGTCTGGACCGATGTGTTTCAAACCTTCGTTCTTTTTCTGGGAGGATTGGCCGTCATTCTGATTGTTTTCCTTAACGTGGACGGCGGAGCATTGACCGTATTCAGCATGGGAATGGCCAACGGGAAGTTCTCTCTTTTCGGCCAGAATGTGCAGTCGGCGTTCGATTTCAGCTTGGCAAGAGACACCGTACTGATGCTCCTGCTGACCGGAATCATCGGCAGCACACAGGAATTCGCGCTCGATCAAAACAAGATACAACGCTATTGCTCCACCCCGACAACCCGCGCGGCGCGCAACGCCACCTGGACAGGGGCGGTCGGGTGTATCCCTGCCTGGTTGCTCTTCATGTTTGTCGGGACATGCCTGTGGGTGTTTTATCAGGTATACCCGGAACGGATGTCGTATGAGATGCTTGCGGATGAGGTGTTCCCGTATTTTCTTCTGACCGAGATGCCGCAAGGGTTCGGCGGATTGGTGATCGCCGGTCTCCTGGCTGCCGCCATGTCCACATTAACCTCCTGCATCAGCGCCATGTCGCTTGTGACCACGGAAGATATCTATAAAAGGCTTCTCGTTCGCGGACGGGACGATAATCATTATCTGAAAGCCGCCAAGATCATCTCTGCATTAAGCGGAATTTCCATGATCTTGGTCGCACTGGCGCTCACGAAGCTCCGACAGGAGACGATTCTTGAAGTCGCTTTTATCATCGGAGCCATGTTGGGAGGAGGAGTCGGGGGGTTGTTCTTCATCGGATTCTGCACCAAACGTGCGAACAGTTTCGGGGGAGCGGTAGGCATCGTGCTGGCGGTTTTAGCAACCCTCGGCATGACCTATATCGAAGCGAAGGCAATGTTCTGGGAAAGCAATGTCGAATGGATGATCAGTGATGCGATCAAGTCCGGTGAAGTCAATTCCGACACAATTCGTGCGGAGATTCGTGAAAAAGCCGAGGCGGAAGGTGTGAAAATGAAACTGGTAGATGTCCAGAAGGCTGAAAAGGTGCGAATTCGCGAAATCCTGGCCAGTCGAATCCTGAGCGAACTTGGTTCCCAACCCCCGCACTTGGGAGAGGCTATCGGTATGCACCCATTCATGATGGCGGTGGTGACTAACTTCATTGCTTTTCTCGCCGGATTCCTGTTCAGCTTCCTCCGCCCCGCACCGACTCAAAAGCAACTGGCGGGATTGACTTGGTGGACACGGCATGAGAAACAGATACAGACTTGAAAGGCTGTTCTTGGTAAGATAAGCAAACTCGGCGGACAGGTACCGGAAATCCGGGGCCGGAACGCTTTCACGGAGGTGCTGCCACAATGAAAAAAGAAATCGGTCGTCGGGAAATGGTCAAATCGTCGGTAATCGCGGGAGCGGCTCTGGCTGCACCGCTGATTCTTCCCAAACGAGTGTTTGGCGCAAATGACCAACTCATCATGGGCATTATCGGCTCCGGCGGACAGGGACGCGGCCTGATGGGGATCCACCAAAAGGCCGGCGCGAAATTCGTCGCCGTTTGCGATGTGTCGGAACAGAATCTTCAAAAAGGGCTGGAGATCGCCAAGAGAGATAATGAGGGAAAGGTCGATGACTATCTCGACTATCGGGAATTACTGGAACGAAAAGACCTAGATGCTGTGATTATCGCCACACCGGAACACCAGCATTGCACCCAGATGATCGATGCTGTGCGGGCAGGTCTCGATGTGTATTGCGAGAAACCCATGTCCCATTCTATCGAGGAAGGGGCCAGAACAATCCGGGAAGTCCGCAAAACCGACCGGATTGTCCAGATTGGAATGCAGCGTCGCAGCTCTCCCCTGCTGTTCAAAGCCCGCGTTGCCATCCGATCCGGAATGCTGGGACAGGTCACCATGGTTAAGGCCGAATGGAACTGGAATTGCGCCGGACCGACCAACAACGAGCCGTTGGGGTACAAGCTCGACTGGGAACGGTTTATGTGGCCCGCCAAACGAGTGAAGTTCGAGCCGATGAAAGTCCGCAATTGGCGCGGATTCTGGGCCTTCTCCGGCGGATTCAACTGCGACCAGGGCACGCATATCATGGATGTCGTACAGTGGTTCATGGGAACCGGCACGCCGCGTGAGGCAGAGTGTTTCGGCAAAGTTTTCAATATGACCGGCGTCGAAACCCCCGAAGTGTTCACCTCAATTTACTACTACGACGGATACATCGCCTCCTGGGCACTGAATTACAACAGCACCTATATGGACTGGTGGCACATTCTGTTCCAGGGCACGAAGGGGACCATGCATGTGGATCGCTTCGGCTTCCAGGTATACCAGGAACCGATCGACCCCGTGCCGAAGAATCCGGTTCTCGCCGAAACTGGCGAACTGGAGATTACTCCCCACGTGGAGAATTTCATCGAGTGTGTCAAAACACGCAAGGAACCGAATGCGCCGGTGGAGGTTGGGCATACAGCGGTCTGCGGTCCGCACCTGGCCAATGTCGCCTGGCACAAGCACCGTCGCGCCAAACTCAACCCGGAGGCCACGAAAGTGACCACGTAAGGCGGTATTCCTGAAAGAACGATCTTGCCCCCTTGGGTCTATCCACCTGAGGGGGCAAGTTTTTTATATCGAACCAACAGACTCGACCGTGGGGGCAGTTTGATTTCGCGTCCTGTCATCAGCGCCTCGCCGGAGAGATCCTCCGAATTTGCAGGATTGTCGCCCTCGCGGATTTCAACCCGGTAGAGCGCCTTCGGATCGAGAGCCTGAAGACACAGCATCCAACCTGTATACGGTGATTCCGCTCGCCGAAAGACCATCGCCATTCCGGCGTCCAGGTCCGGGCGATGAAGCTGCCAGCCACACCACAGTTCCGGCGATGGGTCCCCGGATGTCAGCGGATAAAAGTCACCGTACCAATATTTTCGCAGTTCCTTCAACTCCGCCAGATTCGACAAGGCTTCCTTCATTGGAAAGTCCCCGTTCAGGTAGTCCCATTGGCAGATCAACCCGGCGGTCAGCGTGCTTCGCATCACGTATGAATCCGGGGTCCAGGCACAGGCCGTATTGAGAGGGATCAGGGAACACAGCCCCGCGGTATGGGACTGGGTCCATTCCTCGTGTCCGGGAGAGCAATTCGTATCGCTGCGCCACAGGGGAACCGAGCGCATACAGGTCTCCAGGTCGATCCGCCGCCCTCCACTGGAGCAGTTGTCGATCCAAAGACCCGGATGACGCGCGCGCAGCTCATCCCACATCTCGTAAAGACCCTCAACATAATGAATCTCCGTGATTCCCTCGCGATCCGGCTCGTCGTTTCGATGCCAGAACGAGAGCGGGTCCATGTTGAAATCGTTTCGGTAAATGTCGATGCCGTACTCGGAGATTCGTTGGGACAAAAGATCAGTCAGCCATCGTCGCGCATCAGGATCGTTTAACTTGAACAGGCCACCTTCCGCGCCGCCGATAACAAACTCCGGGTGTTCCCGCGCAATTCGCGATCCGGCGGCAACTCGTTCCGGCTCGAACCAGACCAGAAACTTCAGTCCGGCAGCATGGCAGGCATCGGCGACAGGATGAAGCCCGTTCGGGAACTCTTTCGGCTTGTGCTCCCAGTTCCCCACGCCATTCGGGAATCCGCCGATGAACCAAGCCGCATCGAACCAGAGCGTATCGAATCCTGCTTGGGCGGCAAACTGCGCGGCCTTGATCTGTCCCGCCTCCGTGGCCCACTCCGGCAAGGACCAGCTATATCGGTCAAAACACTGTAACGCAAACGGAAGAAGGATCGGCTTCCCGTCGATCTTCGGGAAGTACTCAAACAGCATCAACCGTCGAAATCGCTGATGGGCAAGAGTAAGGTCGCCTTCACTTGTCATGAGCAGGATGCGTGGCGTACGTACGGACTCGCCGGGTCGCAGGTAGAATCGCGTCCGCTCCATTCCGGCCCGAAGGCGGACTGATCCCGTCGCAGTGCATGTTACATCGGCTGCCCATTGCCCAGACCAGCCCACAGCGACAATCAGATTCTCTGCCCCACTCGGATGATCCCCGTATTGGACCTCAAAGAACGGAAATGCCCCATTCGACGACCTGCCGCCACGCGGGGCCATCCGGACGCTGTCCCGGTTATTCAAACTGGTCATGAGAAAGGAAAAACTGCGTTCATCGAAAACATCCCCATGATTCTGGCGCACCGTGACTTTCTGTGATCCCTTTGTGCGCAGCGGCATATCCAATGCCTGAATATCCTCAAGAATCGGTGAATTCTCCGCGCCGGTGTTCCGGAATTGGACCACCCAATCCACTGCCGGATATTGCCGAAAATTGCGCACGGTTGCCTGGACTTGAATCTTTGTATCCGGGTCGGTCCAACTGACCTCACGGCGAATCCAGTCCGCTTCCTCAACAGTCCGACTTTCGTACGCCCAGGTTCCCATAAGGTCTCGCGATAGTTTGCCGCCATACAGAAATGAGAACGGAAGCGATCCCGCGCCCAACAGGGAATCCGTCCGGTTGTCCGACCATATGTTCTTCCCATCGGCAGTCCCGAAAGCCAGATCGGCCCAATCTTGCATCTGGGCAATTTCTCCCGCACCGGCCATGATCGAGTCCTGCGGCGGAGTGGAAGGAATTTCGTTCATGTCTACACACCATCCGGGTGAATTTGTAATCAACAGTACGGCGAACAGGCAGGATAGTTTTTTCAGGTCCATGTCAAGTCTCCGATCTCGTTCATCGTGTCCCATGAGGCAAAGGAATTGGATGAAATGATATGGATGTCCTGGAAAAGTGGAAGACCGGCGAGCTGGGGAGGAAGGAGTCGAACCTTCAAGTGCCGGTTCCAAAGACCGGTGACTGTACCATTCGTCTACTCCCCAGAATTGAGGAACTTTCGATTGCTTATGATACCCGACCGTTGAAGAGGGTCAACATTGACCGGCATTTCCAAGCGAAGTTGTTTTCGGGACGTAGTATCTTCGCTTCGCAGCTGCTATATTGAGCGAGTTTGGTTTCGGCCTTTCTAATTTCGGTAGATCGACGGGGGCGATGGGTGGACATGTTGAGTTCACGCGCGTTCCGGTTCTGGTGCTTGTTTCTCTTCCTGGCCGTTCCGGGCCTGGCTCAGAACACTGTTTCTATTTCAAAATGTCAGCCATTGCGGATCTATCGAAGCAACGCCAAGGATGATCGGTTGGGGTTCTGCGTATCGGGAGCAGGGGATGTCAATGCAGACGGATTCCCGGATGTTCTGATCGGAGCGCCGTTCCATGATCCGGGGACCTTACCGACCGAGCTGGACAGCGGGGCCGCCTACCTGCTGTTCGGCGGAAAACTCGCTCTCCTGTCCGGCGCTGAACTCGACTTGGCTACCATGGAAGACAATGGAATTGTCATGGTAGGTGCGGTAGGCGCGCAGGCAGGCGCAACGCTCGCCGGTCTGGGAGATTTCAACCAGGACGGAATGGCCGATTTCGCGGTCGGAACCGGAAGGGGATACCAAGCCACCCTGATGTTCGGATCATCCTCTTTTCCCAAGATGTTTCAACTCAATTCCCGCTCTGAGAAAAGCATCACTTTATTGAATACCGGATCTTGGGTTGCCCGAGCGGGGGATGTGAACGGAGATGGATTCCCCGATGCGCTTTTCGGTAATCCGTACGCCGAGTTGGTGGCACAGGCAGGAAAAGAAAGTTATCTCGGCAAGGCCTTTCTGTTTTTTGGAGGGCGCACGTTCGCCCAGGTGATCGACGGAAATAATCCCGGCAATGCCGGACCCGTATTCGTCGGAGGGGTCAATGAATTGTATGGACGGTGGGTGGGGGGAGTGGGCGATGTGAATGCAGACGGTTTCGATGATTTTGTGTTGACATCGGGAATGTCCGGAACCGGAATCGGCGGAGTCTCTCGTCTGTTTTTCGGGTCGAAGGACGGGCCATTCCCCGGTCAACCCCGTGCGGAGTTCACGGGAGCAGGTGGCCCGGCATTGGAAATCGGAGACTTGAACGCAGACGGATATGACGATTTCCTGTTGTGTTCACGCGATTACCGGGTTGTTCTGGTCTGGGGAAAGCCGGACCTTACGGGCACAGTCAATCTCAACGGGGAGATTCCTCCCGCGCTGGGAACCCTGTTTATGGGAGCAATAACAGCGGCAGGAGTAGGGGATATCAATGCGGATGGGTTTCGGGATCTGGCGTTCGGTTTGCCTTATCAACCGGCGGATGGGCTGGAGAGCGCCGGACAAGTGGTGATTGTTTTCGGTTCAAGCGATTGGCCTCCGGTTGTTGATCTTTTGTCACCACAGGTTCGGCACGTGATAATCAGCGGGGCCATGGCGTCGGGAGGATTCGGTTCCTCGCTGGCGGGTGTCGGCGATATTGAGGTGGACGGGTATGCCGATCTCCTTGTTGGTGCGCCAAGCGACGCAATTGATAGCGCGGGGAAAGAAGTAAAAGGCGGGCAAGCCTATCTCCTGTCCGGAGTAAAAATCGCCCGTCTGTTGTCTCGGTAAGGGATTTGTCCCGAAATTCCTGCCTGTCCTGCCCGGTTTGGGATGTGCTATAGACTCTTGACATCGAAAAGATCTGCGATAGATTTAAGATAGATCTGGGATTCTACTCAGATACAGTCATTGAACCTCTGAGTTACAGCCATGAAACCGGCATTTTCCGTCATAGAACTGCTCCTGGTGGCAGGCATTATCGCTATTATCGTGGCGATTGCTGTCCCGAATTACCTTGATGCAAAGGTTCGGGCACAGGTCACTCAGGTTCGCCTGGATTTGAACCGAGTGGAAGGCGCACTAAACTTCTATTTCCTGGACACCAACCGTTTCCCCCCTCTCGCACTTGGACTCCCAGAACTGGAAAAAGGCCCTTGGCTTAGCGGTCGTCCGGCCTATGACCGTTTCAAAGAGGATTCCCCCAATCCTTTCCCCTCCAAATATCTGGATTACAGTTTTGTCGATGCAAGTGAGGTAAGGAACTTGGCTTCGGGGCAATGGTTGGGGCGAAGCACTTCTCCATCACAGGTAATTTCTCAAGATGAGAAACAAGTTTGGGTTGTGTCCAGTGTGGGACCGGAACGAGTGATCACCCTGGCAGGAAGTAGCCTTCCCACACCCTATGATCCGACAAACGGCGTTATGAGCGCCGGGAAGATTTATCGGGTCGGACTGCCGTGATCGGATAGAACGAAACGGTATTGCGAAACGCTGTCGCTTGCAGCGGCGGCGTTTTTATTTGTAACCCAGGGTTTTCTGTATGACCGAACCAACCGGAAATCGCGAGATTCATACAATCCGGTGGGAAAACAACACCGCGATTCTGATCGATCAAACCCTTCTTCCCGCAACCTATCGAGAGATTCCCATTCGGACTGTCGAAGAGATGTGGGAGGCCATCCGAGCGCTCCGGGTTCGTGGAGCGCCCGCGATCGGAATCGCCACGGCGTATGGGGTATGCCTCGGTTTACAGGGGCAGACCTACACCGATTCCAGAGCGGTGATCGAGCGTGTAAATGAGGTTGCGGATTATCTGGCGACCTGCCGCCCCACGGCGGTCAACCTGTTTTGGGCGCTGGATCGAATGCGCCGGACCGCCCAAGCCCACGCTTCCCTGTCGCCGACAGACCTGTGTGCCCGTCTCCTGGAAGAGGCCCATGCCATTCTCCGAGAAGACAATGAGACCTGTCGTGCCATCGGTCGTTTCGGTGGGGAGTTGATCCAGGATGGAATGACAGTGCTTACCCACTGCAATGCGGGCGGACTGGCAACAGCCTGCTACGGAACCGCCCTGGCCCCGCTATTCAGCGCCCACAAATTCGGGAAGAGATTTCAGGTATATGCCGACGAAACCAGGCCGCTGCTCCAGGGGGCACGACTCACTACCTGGGAACTCAAACAGCACGGGATTCCGGTTACCCTGATCTGCGATAATATGGCGGCGCATTGCATGAAAATCGGGCGAATACAACTCGTTATCGTTGGAGCCGACCGGATCGCCTCAAACGGCGATACGGCCAATAAAATCGGCACGTACGGTGTTGCGCTGGCCGCACAGGCTCACAAAATCCCGTTCTATATCGCCGCGCCGCGTTCTACTATCGACCGATCCATCCCTTCGGGAAACGAAATCCCCATTGAGGAACGGGATCCCAGGGAAGTAGTCTCATTTGGCGGAATCTCGATCGCGCCGGACGGAATCCGGGTCTATAATCCCGCGTTTGATGTTACCCCGGCGGAATTAATTGCCGGAATCATTACCGAGGTGGGCATACTTCGGCCCCCATACAAGGAGAGCATTCAATGGGCTTTCAGCCGGGATCCCGCCTGAAGGAAAACATCCGAAACCTTGTTGTCGGGCCGCTCATGGTCAATACCTATATTTTAATCGATCCGAAGACCTGTTACGCGGCAATTATCGATCCGGGGGCGGAAGATGCCCGAATTCTGTCCGAAGTGGAGCGACTGAATGTGCATCCGGCGATCATTCTCAATACCCATACTCACGGTGACCATATCGGGGGAAATGGAATGATTAAGGCAGCAACAATGGCCCCGCTGGCCGTCCATCAGGCCGAGGCGGAATGGCTGGCTGACCCGTCTGCCAACCTCTCAAATAGCCTGGGATTCCCAATTGTCTCTCCCCCGGCAGATATCCTGCTTGAGGGTAATGAATCTCTTCAGGTGGGAGATCTGGAATTGAAAGTGTTGCACACTCCCGGGCACAGTCCGGGAAGCGTCTGTTTCGTGGTTGACAACGTCGTATTCTGCGGGGACCTGATTTTTCGCGAGGGGGTGGGCCGGACCGACCTGCCGGGTGGCGACACAGACCAGTTAATTCATTCCATCCGGCACAAAATCTCGACTTTGCCGGAGGATACGGTTCTCTATCCTGGTCACGGCCCATCCACCACGGTAGGGTATGAGAAACGAACCAACTTGTTTCTGTAAACGGCACACTCATGGCTCGCGAACCGGTCGGCAAATCTCAGCGATATCTCACGGAATACCTTCACTACTTGACCGCCGAGCGAGGTTCCTCCCCCAACACCGTGTCGGCGTATCGACGGGACTTGCAGGATCACCTGAATTACCTGGCGGAACGCCGGGTTGAGTTTCCCTCAGCGGTCGATGAAACCGCCATATCCGCCTATACGGAAGATCTTCGAATCCGTGGATTGCGCCAGTCCAGTATTGCCCGAAAACAGTCCGCTCTCCGGCGCTTTTATCGTTATCTGGTGCGGGAAGGCTACTGCGCAACCGATCCGACACATCTGATTCGTACCCCCAGAAAAACTCCCCAATTCTCCGGGGCATTATCCCGGGAAGAGATGACGCGCCTGCTGGACACCGTGATGAATGGTTCCGAGACACCGCTGGAACTGCGCGACAAAGCCATGATGGAACTCTTGTACGCAACCGGGTTGCGTGTTTCCGAACTTCTGGGTCTTCGTCCGGCGGATATCAACCTATCATCAGGATACCTGCGCACAATGGGGAAGGGCGGCAAGGAACGCCTGGTTCCGTTCCATCAACAGGCCGCCTTCCGCGTGAAGGATTATTTGGAACGGGGACGCCCCCGTCTTGCGAAGGGGCGACAGGCCGCCTATCTTTTCCTGAACCGATCCGGGCAACCCTTGTCCCGCATGGGCTTCTGGAAAATCTTGCACGAATATGCGCTGCGGGCCGGAATTGCCACACATCTTTCACCCCACACCCTGCGTCACAGTTTCGCCACGCATCTCCTGGAGGCCGGAACGGACCTTCGCCTGCTTCAAGAAATGCTTGGTCATGCCAACATCTCCACAACCGAGATTTACACCCACATCGACCGGCGCCGGATGCGCGACCTCCACGACCAGTATCACCCCAGGGCCAAACGGAAAAAGAAAACTTTCGCGTCCTGACAGCAGTCCGCGTTCCGACTTGCCTTGGATGGACCAGTCTCACACCCTATCATCTCCCAGATGTCAGATGCGTAATCCCGACAATTGAACTTGAGATATGCCTCGCCCAAAACAGGAACAGGAAAATCGCACCAAGGTTGTTCGAATCATTGCCCGACTCAATATCGGCGGACCGGCGATTCATGTGATTCTGCTCTCCGCCGGGTTAGATCCTGCGCGCTATGAAACGGTTCTCGTTAAGGGAATGGAATCGGAAACCGAAGGGGACATGATGGCCCTCGCACAGGAGCGCGGTATCAAACCATTGTTGATCGAAAAACTGGGGCGGGAACTGCATCCCCTTGGCGATCTCTGCACACTCCGACATCTGGTTCACACATTGCGCCGGGAACGCCCA
>JAKPRU010000688.1 GCA_029557025.1 Candidatus Omnitrophota bacterium
ATCAGGAAGTTGTCCAGCGACTGGACCGGCTTGGGTTTCGTTTCTACCGGCAGGGTAAAGGTTCGCACGAACTTTGGGTGTCGTGATGGCGATGGTCGAGTGATTCCAGTACCTCATTACCGGGGCAAGAACATCCGCAAGGGGACAGTCCGGGCAATCATTCGAGAAGCAGGCGTCACCGCGGCAGAATTTATGGACCTGTCTTGACGTAGGCATTTCAAACTGCAGATTGTGAATTTTGCCCGGCTCAATCCCATATTCGCAATCCCAATTCCCAAATCCAGCGGTGTGCAGCGGCGGTTGGTCAGGGATTTGGAATGGAACCGCCGATAAACGCCGATTAACGCGGATATTGGATTTTATCGGTGTTCATCTGCGTGCATCGGCGGTTACAAGGGGTTAGAATGGAACCGCCGAAAGGGGATTGGGGATTGTGGATTGCGAATTTGGCCCGGCTCAATACCACATCCGCAATTCCAATTCCCAAGCCCAAAGGAGATGTCAAATTCTGAATGGGGACAGAAAAAGATATTTTGGTTAAGCTTCTCGATGAAATGCCGCCAGATCAGGTGATGGAAGTTCTGGATTTCGCTGCGTTTGTTCACGCGCGCCGAGGTGCGAAGGTACGGGGCGGGCGTAGGCGCGTCAAGTTGGTTCCTGCGGACCGATTGAGGCCATTGCTCGGACGTGTGGCGTGGGGCGGTGATGCGGTGAGCGATTCAGAACGGCTGTACGACAAATTGCGCTGTTCTGCCGCGAGGTCGGAGTAAGTGCAATGGCTACTTTCGACCGGGATTTCGATCAGGTCCCCTGGCTACAGAGGTTGGGGAGTTCTGGGCTTACAGACAGATAGGCCGTAAGGCAGCCAGCGCGAACCGTGCTTGTAGATTTTATCAGCGTGTATCGGCGTGCATCGGCGGTTGCAAGGGGTTAGAATGGAACCGCCGATAAACGCCGATGGACGCAGAGGGTAGATTTTTATCGGCGTTTATCTGCGTGCATCCGCGGTTGTATGAGCACAAGGCGAATTTCAGATTTGAGATTGCGGATTGTGAATTTGCGGTGAGGAATATTCTCTGCGATGAGATGTAATTAGCCATGAGGGCAC
>JAKPRU010000694.1 GCA_029557025.1 Candidatus Omnitrophota bacterium
CGAAACCTCACGCGCCATTGTCCGATTCGGATGAGAAGGCGAGGAATTAGGTCCAGGCCCGGAAGCCAGGAAACCTGCCGCTCGGAACAATGTCACCTCTTCGGGGACTGAGAGTGTGGCATACCGGATGGAAAAGTACCCATCGGATGCCCCGGCTACAGAGGTGACCGGGGTTTTTTGTTCTCCTCGCAAGCCGATCCCGCCGGGCTGTCTCTCCACGTTCCCCACAAACTTACCGAGAGGAGCGTTTCGGAAAGATGAAGCGGTGTACCTCATTTCTTTTCCTGTTCTCCACAATCGTTGTCGGACCGGCTTGGGCTGTGAACACGGCCGGACTCGTAATCCGGAACTCAACCGGCGAAGTAATCACGCGCTGTGTTGAATTCGAGGAAGAAAGCCTGCCTTTGACGGAAATCCTGCAACGGTCCGGATTTCCCAAAGTCTTGTCGGAAACCGAGCAAGGTACTTTTATCTGTTACCTGCACAATGATGGACAAACGGATCCAACCCAGTGCCCCGGCGATCCGGACGAGCCGACCTGGAACCTGTACCGCCGGATAGGCGACGGCTGGGAACTCCTCCATACACCGATTTCTGCAGTGACCGCCGTTCATGGCGATGTCTTCGGATTTGTCTATGGACCGCCATCCACGGGAACTCTCCCGCCCGACCGAACCTTTGCGGATGTGTGTGAGATTGTCAGCCACGCCGCCGTGGTAATCGACCACAGCGATGGGCGACGGGTTGTCCGGGTCGTTCCATTTCATGGTGAAACCATAACCGGTATCCAGCTGCTATTCCGCAGCGGCCTGGATGTAGTCTGGCGGGATTTCGGCTGGGGCATTGCCATCTGCGGAATCGATGGCGAAGGGTATCCCTCCGACACTTGTTTCGGTGATTGGGATGATCCCTTTTGGAACTTCAGCATACTCAACTCAGAAGGAGTATTTGAATCCTCCATGGTCGGGGCAGCCGACACCATCGTGCGCGAGCAGGATGTGCACGGATACCTGTTCGCTGTTTGGGGAGTAAGTCAACCGCCGATTTCCCGCGTGGAAGTCTTTCGGCAGACATCGGATGTTTCATTTTTCAACGCCTACGTTCGATAAACGGGGGGGGGAGATGAACCTCTTATCGACAGACCTTTCGTTGTCCCTCAGTGTAAACCTCTTCACCCTCTCCTTGCGGGAGGGGGTTGGGGTGAAGGGACGATTGCCACTCCGCTCCCTTTCTTTCGGTCCAATCCCCAATTGCCTGATCGTTCTCATTCTCCTGCTCGTTTCCCCCGCTTGGGCTGTCGATTTCGGCCACGAAATCACAATCCTGCGCGGTGAGGATCCGATTGAATTTCCGATCAACACGCACGGAACGGCAGCCGTGGATTCCACTGGGCGGCTTCACCTGGTATACGGGATTCGCGATCAGACCGGGTCTCCGCCTCAGAATCGAATCTGGTATTGCCTGGTCGACTCCGCCGGGGACGTGTCACCTCCGGTCCGTGTGGACAGCGCCGGCATCGGTGGCGGCAGGCATCCCTGCCTGGCAGTCGATTCCAAGGACGCCATCCATGTCGTCTGGCATGATTACCGACACACGACATTTGCCGGGCATTGGATGGACAACACGGAAATCTACTATGACCGTAAGCCGGCGGATGGCGCATTCTCCAATTCGGATGTTCGGATTACCGATACGCGAGCGGGGCACCTTGGCGACAATGCGTATACCCCCCAGTTGGCAGTTGGGCCGGACGGTCGGGTCCATATCGCCTGGTATGACTTCACCCTGGACGGCAACACGGCGGATGTGTATCTCCGTTCCAGCACCCTTTCCGGCGAATTTCCCCCGCAAGTCGGGATTGAACCGTTTCGAATCACCTCCATTGAGTCCAGTTCAACCTATGCCGCAAACTGGATGCCCTCTCTGGCCGCTCTTCCGAGCGGTGATGTCTACCTTCTCTGGGGATTTGTCGAAGGATGGCAGGGGAGTTTCGAGTTGCGGGGATGCACGGTCTCAACGGATGGAATAGTGGGGACCATGGAGCACGTGGCGGAAAATGGAGGTTCGTTCCTCGATCCCCACCGTCTGGCAGCAGATCGACAGGGAAGCCTGGGTCTGGTTTATTCAAAACAAATGGACACACAGAAACACATTTATTTCCAATACCGACCATTCGGCGCGAATTGGACCGGCCCGGTTCGAGTCAGTCAAGGCAATGCAGATGCCACACAGCCGGATCTTGCCTTCGATTCAAGTGGCCAGGCGCATATTGTCTGGCAGGAGGACATCGGCGCAGCATACCGGGTGATGTACACAGTTCTCCGTCCGGGCGATCTATCGATAGAATCCCAGGTAGCGCTCAGCCGCACAGAGGCGGACGCCCGGACTCCGGCAATCGCGGTAAATCCGCGCACAGATGGGATGTTCGTCCTTTGGCTGGATTGGAGCATCGAGGGGGAACGGTCTCTCGTGTATCGCGAGGGAGTACCTCCGAATACCGGCGTGGATTCCTGGTGGATACATTAGTAAGGGCGATCACGGTGTAGGGGCAATTCATGAATTGCCCCTACACAATTCGGGAGACCCCCCCTCTCCATACTTGCAGGGGGGGCGGACAACGACAAACAATGAATAAGAAAACCGTTCTGTGGTTCTTCCTCTTTCTCCTCCCGGTAGCGGACATGCTGTTCTGCGAGCCGGAAAGTTCGGCACACCGCATCGTCTCCCTGGTTCCATCTGGGACACAAATGATCGCAGACCTGGAACTCGGCTCATCCCTGGTCGGCATGACCGAGTTCTGCAAGCGGCCGGTGGATGCCACCGATGCGGAAATCATCGGTTCTCAGATGGCTCCCAACCTGGAACGTATCACGCGCCTTCAGCCCACATTGGTCATTGCGGATGTGGAGTCCAACAAACCCACAACGATAGATCGAATCAAAAAATTGGGAATTCCGATTCTCCCTCTGGGACCTTCTCGAACCGAAAAGGATTTGGAGGAAGCGTTCCTGACATTGGGCGACCGTCTCCATGTTCGACCGCGCGCGGAACAAAAACTCCGGGAATGGCAGGAACAACTCCAAACCGTTGCCAACCGTCTTGAAAATCATCCGAAAAAGCGTGTGTTTATCGAGATCTGGCACAGGCCGTTGATGACGGTGTCCTCCAAGGGATTTGCTCATGCCATTGTCGAAAGGGCAGGCGGGGAAAATGTCTTCGCGGATTCCCCCGTTGCCTATCCTATTGTGTCGATGGAATCCATAATTGCCCGCAAACCGGAGGTGATTCTCATTCTCTCAGAAGTGGCCTCATTGGAGGAGCGCAAAGCGGTCTATTCCCAGCTTCCCCCGCTCAGCCGATGCGAGATCATTCTGATTAAGTCCCCCCAGGTAACACTTCCCTGTTTCTCTTCCTTTGTGAAATCGGTCGATCTGATTTCCGAGCGCCTGCATCCGGACTTGAACGAGCAGAAATCTCAATCCTGCACGGACGCGCCGTGATCCAACCCACAAACCGGCGCAGAACCTTCTCCCCCAACGATTGGGCAAGACACAGAGGGGGAAATTCAATAGACTTACCACCCTCATTTCTCTGTTATCTTGCCGGTCAACTCAAGAAACCGCTTTCCAGAGCGCCCGGTCAGTGTCGGCCTGGATGTCTTCAATGTCCTCCAATCCGATGAAGAGCAAGACCTGCCGGTTTGTTGTACTCATTTTCCTGTTGTTCTTTTCGTTGTGTTGCCGACTCTTTTACTCGAACAGCGCCGTGCTCAGGTAACGCTCGCCGGCATCGGGCAGAATGGTCGCGATTAGCTTCCCCCTGTTCTCCGGCAGCGTTGCATACCGGCAGGCCACTGCAACTGCTGCACCGCTGGAAATGCCGCAGGTAATCCCCTCTTCAAGATGAAGACGGCGTGCATATTCAAACGATTCTTCATCGGATACGGTGGCGATGTCATCGATCAGGCTCAGGTCAAGAACATCCGGCTTGAACCCTGCACCAATCCCCTCAATCTTGTGTGGACCCGGTTTCGGCTCCTCACCGTAGCGGATGGCCGTGAGAACGGGCGAACGGGTCGGCTCCACTGCAACCGACCGGATCGGCTTGTGCTGTTTCTCTTTGATATAGCGAGTGACACCGGTGATAGTTCCCCCCGTACCGACACCGCATACAAAGATATCGATCTTGCCGTCCGTGTCGTTCCAGATCTCCGGGCCGGTGGTCTTGTAGTGGATCTCCGGATTGGCCGGATTCTTGAACTGTTGCGGCATGAAGTGTCTGGATGGATCCGAGGCAAGAATCTCCTCGGCCCTGGCCACCGCACCGTCCATACCCTTGGCCCCATCGGTCAGCACCAACTTCGCCCCGAATACTGCAAGCATTTTGCGGCGCTCAATCGACATCGTGTCCGGCATGGTCAGCAACAGCGGGTAGCCTCGCAACGCGCAGACAGACGCCAGGGCAATACCCGTATTGCCGCTGGTGGGTTCCACCACTATGACATCCCGCGAACCCGGCTTCAGGCGGCCTTCTCGTTCCGCGGCCCAGATCATTGCTGCACCGACACGACATTTCACCGAATAGGCCGGATTCCGCCCCTCAATTTTCGCGATTACTGTCGCCGGAAATCCCCTGGTGATTCGGTTGAGTCGAACCAGCGGGCTGTTCCCGATACTGCGGCTGTTATCATCGAATATCTTTGCCATAACGGTTTCTCCTTCTATCAGATATCGTAAGTTATCGGTTCTTCCCGTTGTTAAATCCGTTCGGAAACTGACCCGTTTGTCCGTTTTGTTTTTGACGTACCCCCGTCATGTTTTACCTGTCATTTTGATCTCTTTCAAGTCGTTTCTTCAGAAAACAATATCTATCTGTATTATTATTCCGGCTGTGGAGCTGTACCCTTTCCCGCAAAGCACCTCCGCACACTTTCCGGGCCACGTTGCGGGATCGCCAGGGAATAGGTGGTGTACTATACGGAAAAATCGTTTCGTATTACCATTCGGTTTCCATTGCATCGAAAGTCGGCGACGCTTCAGGAGGTATCGCACAATGTGTCCGGCTGGGAATCGCCATCAAGTCGGTTTTACCCTAATCGAGCTGCTGATCGTCGTTGCGATCATCGGTATCCTTGCGGCCATCGCCGTTCCCAATTTCCTCAACGCACAAATCCGGGCGAAAATCGCGCGGACCAAGGCGGATATCCGCATGTTGGATCAACAGGCGGTCACACGGCAGATGGATAGCGGGCTTTGGCCGATTGATGGGAACGACTGCGACAACACCGACAAATGCTGTTTCCCCACGGGTTGGCGACCTTTCGGCTTGATCCCGAGCGCCGTGGGCCAGACCATGGTGGAAATCGATTCGATTCACTTCGACGGGCGGATCTGGCAGTTATTGACCACACCGGTCAACTACATTAGCTCCATCCCGTATGATCCTTTCGGGCGGGGCGTTTTTTATGGTTACGAGGATTATAATTGTTCAAATACGATCGGCAGTCACTACCTGATCTTTGCTGCCGGACCGGATGGCGATTACGGAGACTGGCGTCCGAACCGGAACGCCATCCCCTATAATTCCAGCAACGGGCTGGCATCCAGCGGGGATATCTGGAAATCCCGGAAACTCCGCGATGTCGATGGAACTTATGAGCACGATATCGGCGGCGATTTTTGGGAATAAATAAATATTCCCTCGCAGGCTACCCCGCAGACCGGCTTGGGTCTACCGCACGGGATTTCCCATAAATCCACAGACTCCACCCCCAGCGTCGCGCCCAGGACTTCTTTACAATGGTCGGGATGTAATCGCGCAAACCCGGCATCAGGAACTGAAAACATCCCTCCAGATCCGTCCCCAGAACCTTGATCCGCAATTCACGGCTGAAAGGCGAAAAAAGATCCCACACTTCTTTCTGCGTAACCGGCCAGGTATGGGGATTTCCCTCTTCCCGCGCCCCATCCGTGTAACGGCTCGCCAGCTCCAGCGGTCCCAGAAACCTCGATTCTCCGTGCAAGAAACCCTCGATAAATTGGATGGTATACCGGTAGAGAACGGACTGACGGTTATACAGCATCACACCGAATTCCGCATCCGGTTTCAGTACCCGAAAGAATTGCCGAATGGACTGTGCGAGATCCGGCGAATGGTGCAATACTCCCCAGGAGTACCCATAGTCGAATTCTGCATCTCCGAATGGGAGACGATGGCTGTCGGCCTCCAGGATTCGCCCTTGCAGCCCTTGCAGTTCAAATCGCCGCCGGGTCTGAGCCACGGAGACCGGATTCAGATCCACAGCCGTGACCTGCGCACCGTGACGTGCCCAGTTCATTGCCATTGTCCCGAGTCCGCACCCGATCTCCAATACATTTTTTCCACGATAGCCCTCATAAGGAAAGATCTTCGCAAAGTACCCCTCCTCCGTATGCAGCGGACGGTTCCAGGAATAGAAACGCTCATCGACACGCTCGAAGAACTCTTGCGTACCCAATTCCATAGTCGTCTCGGAACCGTCCTGCTCTCGGTAGACGGTCCGGCCATGCACGGAGCCGTAGGTCATCGGGGAGTGGGCCCACCAATCGCGGATTTCGGATTTGTCCGTAGGCGGGTTCATCGATTATCGCCTCCCTCGCAGAAGGTCTGTCAGCACGAGAAATGGACTTACACAAATAAAAAACGTTAAGAATCCCAATTCACAGAGAAACGTCTTCTCCAGTAGCCGTCGCAATCGAAATCCGTACCATGTCATTCGGTTGATGACAAACCATCGCCGTCGGCCGTTCAGTACCACAACCCTCGTGATTGGGTTTTTCAGGCGGAGGACATTACGTTCGATAGGAGTCCAGCCGGTCCCGTTCGCGTCGGGCCACAGAAGAACAATCTCCTCCACGGTGTCCCAAAGGATCTCCGGCAAATGCTTTGGATTCTCCATCACGACAAACTGAGCCGGCGGACACTCGCCGTAAGCCCCACGCACAAGGTCCTTCATATACTCTTGGCTGCGCGGATTTCGGCGCAATTCCAACAGGTTTTCGACAGCCGCCAATTTGCGCAAGAAAAAGGAACGGCCGCGTTTTTCTCCCAACGCCTTCAGGCGCGGGAAAGCCTTTCCGCTGTGAAACAGGTACACCGTCTTAGCCATTGCTGTCCAGCATCTCCTGGAAACTCTGCCAAATATGAATCCGCTCCGAAGCATAACATATCGCATCGAAAAATTCACTCCGCCCGGCGATATGCGATGGATCGGCATAGAAATTCAGCAATGCCGGAGAATTGCCGGCGGCAAAATAGTCTACCATTTTCACCAGCTGATCGCGGTAGTCTTGCGGGGTAAGCCGCTCCTTTCTTCCCGAGAAGAAAGTCCAGGAATCGAGAATATTCAACGGAGCATCGAAACATCCCGATACGGGAATCTCCATGATCTTCGAACGTGTTTGATGCAGTGGGCCGCGAAGAAATCCATACCATGGGGTTGTCGAGGAGGAATAGCGGTAACCCAAGTCACGCAAAGTTCTATGAAGAAATCGCAGCTGGGATGTCTTTTGAAACGTGCCGAAATGGGGGCTTCGAAATCCGCGGGGAGTCCTGCCCAATATCTTTACCAGCGTTTCATGCCCCTTACGGATATCCTCCGCGATGTCTTCCGGACGCATTTCGTGATAAAAGGTACAGCTCTCAAATCGAGCATTTTTCTCATCCCAGTACGCGTGAGGCAGATATCCGTAGTTGATAAACTCACACCCCCTCGATGCGATTTCCCGATAAATATCGCCGTTCTGCTCAAGATTAGTTCCCGGAACGGCAAACACAGGACAAATGCCGATCTCCATTAACTGCCCGGTTACATCGAGAGCGGCCTCGGCATCGCGGTCTCTGTCACAGTCAAAAGACAGTATCAGTGTCGGTCGAGTCAGTCCCTGTTTTCGCGCCAGGCGGACATAATTTCCAAATAGCCAACTCGGGCGCCTCCGCGCGAGAATTTGCGGCGCTGTTTGACGCGGAGACCGAATAGCGTTCTTCAGGACATACAGGTTCATGCGACAGACCCCGCAATGATCTCCTTCAGATGCCGTACAATCCGCGCGGATGTGTATCCATCCCACAGATCCGGCACAGTCCCCTGTTTCCATTTGCCGTCAAGAATTCTCGAAAGACAGTCCGCAAGGGTATCGGGACGAATCAGTTCATTTGTGCCCTGTTGAATGGTGATCGGCCGCTCCGTGTTCTCTCGTAGCGTAAGACACGGGATGTTGAGGACCGTTGTCTCTTCCTGTATGCCGCCGGAATCTGTAACTACAAAGGCGGAGTTTGACACCAGGCTCAGGAAATCCACGTACCCCTGCGGCTCCGCCCAATGAACGTTCGGGCCTCTTTCCAAATCCCGCCGGAGACCGAATTCCTCCAGCCGATGTTTCGTTCTCGGATGAATCAAGAAGACAATCGGCAGTCGTTCGGAGCAGGTCCGTACCGCGTCAACAATACTTTCCAACGGCTCTCTTCGATCCACATTGGATGGACGATGGAGAGTCATTACTCCATAACGCTTCGGCTCCACTCCGAATTCCAGGTACTTCTTTCTGGATTCAATAGCGGTTTCATTCATCCGCAACGTATCGATCATGATATTCCCGACCCGTCGGATGCGGTTTTCCGAAACTCCTTCGCGTTTCAGATTGTCGTCGGCATCCGGGGACGGGGTCCACAGAATATCCGCGATGGTATCGGTAATTACACGATTGATCTCTTCGGGCATTGTGCGGTCGTAACTGCGTAATCCGGCTTCCAGGTGGGCTACCGGTAGATTCAACTTCTTTGCCGTAATGGCGCACGCCATCGTGGAATTGACATCGCCGACTACAACTGTCAGCTGCGGAGGCTGTCGCAGGCAGATTTCTTCATACGCCGTTATGACTTTCGCAGTCTGTTGCGCATGGCTGCCGGAACCGACCCCCAGGTACAGATCGGGTTCCGGTAGTTGAAACTCCCGAAAGAAAGTCTCCGACATATTCAAATCGTAATGCTGGCCGGTGTGGACAATCTGCGGGCAAAAGTACTCCGCCTCCGCGCTCAGCGCCTTATACAGCGGCGCAATCTTCATAAAATTCGGGCGTGCGCCGGCAACAAGATGAATGACGGCAGGGGGAGACAGGATCATGCCGGTTTCATCAACTTCCGGTAGATTTCCACAACACGCGCCTCCATCTTCTTTGGCGACCAGTGTTCCTGGGCATGTTCATAGGCGCGGCGGCCCAGCTGTTCGCGATATCCGTCATCTTCAATTAAACGTTTCAGTGCAGCGGCGTATTCTTCCACAGTATTGTTGACCTTCAGGACAAAATCACCTTCCAGTTCGGGGACCGGTTCTCCCAATCGCCGATTGATAACGACCGGCAGCCCGGTCAGTAACGGCTCGAGGACGGATTTGCTGATCTCCCAGTACTCCGTGTGAACGGCAAAAATATCGAATTCGGGCAATAGCCTGCACAACTCGCTGTTCGGGACCGCCGGGCGGAAATCGACACGGTCCTGCAATCCGAGTTCCTGTACCAGGTTCCGAAGGTATTCATGATAGGAACCGTCCCCGACCAATGTCAAATGCGTATCGGGCAGCCCCTGAACGGCACGGATGATATTGTCGGGATTTTTCTCCCTGATCTGTCGTCCGACCGAGATAATCCGCACCGGATGATGAAGGCGGTAGTCATCTTTCTTTTGGAGGTGGTCCTCGTTCAATATGTTATAGACTACTTCAAAGCGTTCCGCGCCCATTCTCTTCAGGTACGGAACAATCGGCTGGTAGACCGGCATGACCAGGTCTGCGTTCCGAAGCGTCACTTTCCCGACGGCCTCCATGGCCCGAAGGAAAACACGTTGTTGCCGGTTGGTGGCTCGTCCCTTGATATCCTCATCCGGGTTGATATGCATCGAGACTACGTACGGAATACCCAGCGCCTTCTTGATTCGGCTCGCCAGGTAGCCGTTCAGCTTATTGCCGTGGCATCGAATCAATGCGGGTCGGATTTCTTCGGCTAGCTGGACGGCAGGTTCCGCCCAGCCCTTCAAGAAGAACGGTCTCCATCCAAGACTGCGGTAGAAAAGATGCGGATCGGTTGGGTAATTGTGAATTGTCAGATTCGCATCCCCTGCTGTGTCCTGTAGATCCGCCGGATTGACCTGGTCATCATTTACCATCAGAATATGCACATTCTGAAACAAATTTCCGGGATTGTAGTACCGTGGCGTTATTTCACCTTTCGAGACCAGTTCACTCAGGCGATCCGGGATGATTACTAATAGAGTTTGCGGAGTCATTGATCCCCCCAACCCTCTCCCGCCGGGAGCGGGGGTGTTTGCGCCTCAGTGGGCCATCGCGCAAATTGCTCGTTAATGGATCGGGTAATGGATTCCGCCAGACGCAGCGCGCGCAATCCATCCCACCCATTCACCACCGGCGGATGCTCGCCGCGCACGGCTTCCAGGAATGAGGAAAGTTCCGTTTCAAGCGGTTCACACGGCTCGATATGGACCTGTTCATACTCGATTCGCGGCTTTCCGTCTCCATCCTCCGCCTTGCGATAGACCTCCAGGCTGGGGGCCAGGTAATCCAGCGAGAGATAGGCGTTGGGCTGAAAAATACGGATTTTCCTCTGCCGTCCGGCCGTGATCCGGCTGGCTGTGACATTCGCAATACACCCGGAAGCGAATCGCAACCGGGCGTTGGCGATGTCTTCTTTGGGTGTCAGCACGGGCACTCCGATGGCATCCACGGTTGCGACCTCCGATTTCACCAGGGCCAGAATCAGGTCCAGGTCGTGAATCATCAAGTCCATTACGACGCCGATATCTTTCACACGCGGCGCCGGGGGGCCGAGACGATGCGCCTCGATAAACAGCGGATTCTCCAAAACCTCGTTGAGCGCCATCACCGCCGGATTGAACCGCTCGATATGCCCCACCTGGAGGACAAGATTCTTTTCCTCGGCCAGGCGGCAAAGCGCCTCCCCGTCTTGTGTGGAGAGAGTCATCGGCTTCTCGACCAGGCAATGGACCCCTCGTTCCAGCAATTGCGAAGCGATGGAAAAATGCTCCTCCGTCGGAACCACAATGCTGGCGGCATCCGGCAAGTCCAACTCATCAATAGAGGCGCAGAACCGGGTCCGGTATTTCGAGGCAATCTCCTCCCCACGTGCTCGGTTCACATCCACAATCCCCACCAGCTCGGCATCGGGACGCTCGGCATACACACGCGCATGGTGCTGCCCCAGAGATCCCGCGCCTATCACCGCAACTTTGACAACATTCCGATTCATTCAAAGGTCCTTACAATGCAGCGGATCGGACATGATTGTACCCGTAGGGTATCATTCAACAAACCTCCGCGCGAGGAACCGTACAGGCTCCGTCAGGACATTACCCTTATTCTGCCTGGCAGCTACCCAGTAGGCCAGGCGTCCCTGCCTGGCAAGTAGGCCAGGCGTCCCTGCCTGGCAGCCACCCAGTAGGCCAGGCGTCCCTGCCAGTAGGCCAGGCGTCCCTGCCTGGCAAAGAAAGGCTTTCTTCACCCAATGACCGGCCCGGCCGGAGCGAGGCTCCCAATGACGGTTCAAAGCGAACTTTCTCACGAGAAACCGGGTCTCTTGGAATGGAAACGCGGAACATCTATAACGGTGATACGGAAACGATGGGACAAGCGACAGGAACGGAACGATTTCGGGAGGAAAGATGACAAAACACATTCAAATCGCCTGTGTGGGCAGCGGATATTGGGGCAAGAACCTGGTCCGTAACTTCCACAACCTGGGGGTCCTCTCTCATATCTGCGAACTGGCCCCGGACAGACGCCGGGAAATGGAGACAGCCTATCCCGACTGCAACGTCACCGACTCTTTCGATTCGATCCTTGAGGACGGGCAAATCGCCGGTGTTGCGATTGCCACTCCGGCGGAGACTCACGGCGATCTGGTCCGACAATCGCTCCTTGCCGGCAAGGATGTGTTTGTGGAAAAGCCCCTGTGTCTTTCCGTGGCGGAGGGCAAACAGCTGGTCGCGCTGGCTTCCGAGCGGCAGCGCATCCTCATGGTGGGTCATCTTCTGTGGTATCACCCTGCAATTCTGAAACTGAAAGAATTGGTGGACAGTGGAGAACTGGGCCGGATTCAATACATTTATTCAAACCGCCTCAACCTCGGCAAAATCCGCACCGAGGAGAACATCCTGTGGTCGTTTGCGCCGCATGATATCTCAGTCATTCTTGGACTGTTGGGCGAAATGCCCGAAACGGTGCAGGCGAGCGGCGGTAATTATCTCAACCAGCGCATCGCCGATGTCACACTCAGCTGGCTTTCATTCCCCAGCGGCACAAAGGCGCATGTCTTTGTCTCCTGGCTTCATCCGTTCAAGGAACAGAAACTGGTCGTGGTGGGCGAGCGCAAAATGGCGGTCTTTGACGATATGGAAGAGGAAAACAAACTGGTGGTTTATCCGCATTCCATCGAATGGAAAAACCGTCTGCCTGTCGCCCAAAAGGCTCCGTCCGAGGCCGTTCCGCTCGATCGACTGGAACCGCTTCGCGCGGAATGCGAGCAGTTCATCGAGTGCATTCGGACACGATCCACACCCCGCACCGATGGCCAAGAGGCCCTCCGCACTTTGACCGTTCTGGATGCCTGCCAGCGCTGCCTTACACAGACGCGGCCCGCTTCTTCGGTTCCGGTGTCCAAACCACCCTATTTTGTGCATGAATCGTCTTATGTGGATGACAATGTGGAAATCGGCGAGGGCACGATGATCTGGCATTTCTCTCATGTCCTGAAAAACTGCAAAATCGGGAAAAATTGCCGAATCGGTCAGAATGTAGTTATCGGGCCGGATGTCACCATCGGCGAGAATGTCAAGATCCAGAACAATGTCTCGGT
>JAKPRU010000537.1 GCA_029557025.1 Candidatus Omnitrophota bacterium
TTCAATCAAAGCCCGGACAACAGAAGAAGGGGAGCCAGACCGGAGACAATTGCCGAACACATCCTCGGTGCGTCCCGCCTTCTGCACGGTATCACCACCATCCGACAGGGGGATTTTCGGAAGGCAATTCGCGATACCGAGCCGAACGATATCATTTATATGGACCCGCCTTACCAGGGAGTATGCGGCAGACGAGACAACCGCTATTGTGCGGGTTTGCCGTTTGACGAATTCGTCACGGCTTTGCACGATATGAATCACAGACACCTCTCTTTCATCATCAGCTACGACGGACGCACAGGAGAAAAGACGCACGGAAATCTCCTTCCAAAGGATCTTGAACTAAGACATATCGAGGTAAAAGCCGGCGTCTCGTCACAGGCAACCTTGCTTGGCAGGAATGCGGAGACAGTTGAATCTCTTTACGTTTCCAGCGGATTGGTAAAACGGATTGGTTTATCCCGAATTGAGCAAAGTCGATCAGGCAGCAAGGCTCAATTGGCACTGTTCTGAGAATAAACAAAAATGTCGGATAAACGCATACCCCAAGAAATTCTCAGAATCCTGCGATCCGTGACCGCAAAACGTCCGAGGACAGTCATCGAACACATCATCGAACACGGCTTTATCACAACTGAAGAATTGAAAGAACAATACGGGTACAACCATCCTCCGAGGGCTGCACGCGATGTCCGGGAACAGGGCATTCCCCTGGAGACATTCAAGGTGAACGATTCGACAGGGCGGGCCATCGGCGCATATCGATTCGCAAAATGGGAAGATTTTCGGACAGACACGCTCAAGGGACGGAAAGCATTCTCCAAACAATTCAAGAGAGATTTGGTCGGTCAGCATGGGGAGAAATGCTGTGTATGCTCCGGCTCCTTCGGGCAGCGGTATCTCCAAATCGACCATAGGATTCCCTACGAAGTCGCCGGGGACCCGGCTCGCCTCAATAGAAACCTTGACGAGTACATGCTGATCTGTGTCTCCTGCAATCGCGC
>JAKPRU010000726.1 GCA_029557025.1 Candidatus Omnitrophota bacterium
TCCGACTTTGTCGGAGTGGATTTCGCAGCGTGTTTCGATGGATATTATGTGCCTTATTTGGAAGGGCTTGACGTGAACGCGCTGGAAATCCGAACGGCAGCAGGATTGTTTCGACCCGGTTCGAGGGAGAAATCCACCGAGGGACCGGCTGTTTCATTTGTCGGCGAGCTGGGAACCCGTGGATTCTGGGACCTGGATACCCTGGTGTATCGAATCTCGCGGGAGCTGGGCCAAGCGGCGCGATATATTTCGGAAGAATATGCAGAACATCCGGACGGACCCGTCGAAGAGATTTATCGGCAATACGCGGATGCTGAGCGGTTTCCGTTTCACGGGGCGATTGTGGAATTAGTGGAAAATCGGGCGGCCTATTTGTTGCGCAGGCGCATTCTCGAAAGTTGTTCGGATCTCGGCCTCGTGACATTCGGCGACCGGGAATGGGGCGATCCGGAACGTGCCGGTGTGTCGGCAAAGTGCTGGTCGGGGAAACGGGTGGATTATTTTGAGGAAACTCCCGAAGTCTATGCGGGATCGCAGATCAATATCAACATTTTCCATCCCCAATGCAAATCGGCTCCCAATCCACGGGTGTACGATGTACTCGCCTGCGGCGGATTTCTGCTGACTACGGAGAATCCGGGTCTTCGGGATGAATTCACCGATGGCGAGCATCTGGTGACTTTTCGAACAACGGAGGAGCTGCGGGAGCTGATCCGCTATTATCGCGACCGACCGGACGAACGTCGGAGAATCGCGGAATCGGGCCGGGAACGCATTCTGGCACTCTGTCGATACCATGATAGAATGCGAGTTTTTGTCGGTCTTTCGGACCGGAAATCTGTGGGAGATCGATATGTCGATTCTTGTTGATCGGAATACGCGTCTTATTGTTCAGGGATTTACAGGAAAAGAAGGAACCTTTCACGCGCAGCAATGCCTGGAATACGGCACGAATCTTGTGGGGGGGGTTACACCCGGCAAGGGTGGAACCACTCATCTGGGCCGTCCCGTATTCAACACAGTGGCGGATGCGGTGAGATCCACCGGAGCGAATACCTCGCTGATTTTTGTGCCGCCCGCGTTTGCCGCCGACGCGATTATGGAAGCGGCGGATTGTAAGCTGGCGGTCATTGTCTGTATCACCGAAGGCATTCCGACCCTGGATATGGTGAAAGTCCGTCGATACTTGCAGGACAAGTCGTCCCGGCTGGTGGGACCGAACTGTCCCGGAGTAATTTCGCCGGGGAAGGCAAAGGTCGGCATCATGCCGGGTTTTGTACACCGTCCGGGCACTGTCGGAGTCGTCTCGCGAAGCGGTACGCTGACTTATGAGGCAGTGGACCAGATCACTCGGACGGGCCTCGGAGAATCAACCTGCCTTGGGATCGGGGGGGACCCCATCATCGGAACGGACTTTGTGGATGTCTTGAGATTGTTCAACGATGATCCGGAGACCGAAGCCGTCGTGATGATCGGAGAAATCGGCGGCACAGCAGAGGAGCAGGCAGCAGAGTATATTCGGCGAGAGTTCAAGAAGCCGGTGGTGGGATTTATCGCAGGACAGACTGCGCCACCGGGGAAACGCATGGGACACGCCGGTGCGATCATTGCAGGCGGGAAAGGAATGGCGGCGGAGAAAACAGCGGTTCTGAAAAAGGCCGGTGTATTTGTTTGCCGAAGCCCGGCGGAAATCGG
>JAKPRU010000731.1 GCA_029557025.1 Candidatus Omnitrophota bacterium
CCCCCGAAGATCGGGGGGAATACAAGGGGGGTTGAATTCGT
Organism: Candidatus Omnitrophota bacterium; assembly: GCA_029557025.1. Classification (GTDB taxonomy): domain Bacteria; phylum Hinthialibacterota; class Hinthialibacteria; order Hinthialibacterales; family JAKPRU01; genus JAKPRU01. Next base: position 42 of record JAKPRU010000731.1, read on the forward strand.
GATCGCACCTTTCCATTCAACCTCTTTCAACTCCCTTATCGCCCCTTCTCCGCTTCAGCAGATTCCACCGCGTATCCATCAACAAAACGAGTACGCCGAATCAATTTACCCGCTCGATCCCATAGAAATGCATCATCCACGCAACGGAAGTTCCTCCATGTGGACTGCGATTTCCTGTTCCCGTTGGTCCAGTACTGAGACCAGATACTGGTTCCATCCGTGTTGTGGTCCCAGCGCCATTTCATCTTGCCGTCTGGTGTCCAGTAGGTCTCCGAACCGACTTTTTTACCGTCCTGATAGGTGACTTCATACTGGACCTGCCCATTATCGTAGAGCCAGCGTTCGGGGCCGTCCAAGCGATAATGTCCATCCTTGGTTACTTTTCCTTCATAAGAGCCTCTCAACTTTCCGTTGGGATAAAACGTATCGAGATCCTCTCTCTTCCTCCATTCCGCCGAAATCTTGAATTGGCCGGGATTGGCAGGAGCATCGCAGAGAATCCACGCCTCGTTCATCTCAAAATGAAGGCACGGGTGATTCATGGTTGTCATCAGGTGAATGATCCCATTGGGAGCCTGCGCAGCGACGGAGTAGCCCAGGGTCGGATCTTTCATCCCGTTTGTTCCCCAATGCGGGCCGATGTTCGGGATCGTATGACATTCATGTGGCTGCGCCGCGTCCAGCTTCTTGATGTGCCAGGTTTTTCCTTCGTCATCCGAGAGGGCGACAAAAGAACCCCGTTCTGTGATTCCCTTAGGTTGCTTGTTGGTCGTGCTCTGGAAGTCGCTGGCGAAGAAAAGCCGCCCGCTTTGGAGCCGGATCAGTGTGGGTCGCTGATTGAACGCCAATGCCGCAAAAATGGTCCGGCTGACTTCCCAAGTCTTGCCGTGGTCGGATGAGATCGACTGGGGCATGTATCCGTCGATATCGGTATTCTTGCCGCCCAGGCCGAGAATGCGGCCGTCGGACAAAGGAACGAAGGTCGTATGGCGGCCCCCGGTTCGTCCGCCGGTGTCGTACCAGGTTTTGCCGTCGTCATCACTTGCCCATAGCAGCGAGGTTCCACCTTTTCCATCGCTGGCCACAAATATGGTTCCATCCAAGCGGAACGCACTGTTGATCGGCTGGGGAGAATACGATCCAACCGGTCCACGGATGAGAGGAAGGTGCAGGTCAACTCCATAGACTCTGTGCTTTTCAGGAGGACCGGGCAGTTCCTGCAAGCCAGGCTGATTCACCTGGAACCATGTGGCCCCGTTATCTTCCGATTTGCACCACCGGAATGGGACCCCCGGTAGATCCACGCCGCCGGTGAACAAATACAAAATGCCCCGATCGTTCCAGAGTAGCGCGCTCTGCTCGGCGGCATCCGGAAAATCATAGAACAGTTCCGGCATATCCCATTGGTCGGAACCGAATCGAAGTCGGGTCATCATGAAACAGACATTGGGTTTGTATTCCGTCTCGTTTGTAGAGGAAGTGAAGAAGCAGGCAAGCACGTCACCGTTGGAGCAGACCGTCATTCCGGGGCTGTGATTGTGCCCCAGAACGGCCGGATGGATGCCCGCGGCCAGACGGTCATCCGCCTGGTCGTTATCCGGCGGAATCGGCAGCAACGGACGCATCGTGAAATAGGGCTTCTCTGGATCGGGACCCTGCTTTGCATAATGGGTCGATTGTTTGACGCACTGTACCGGAAATGGAATTTCCAGCCATGTTGAAGGTCTGGGCAATGGAGCCATTGCGACACGGAAACCTACGGGGATTACGCCGTCGCCCATGCGAGCCGATTCATCCCCGCTGAACGGGTATTCCGGCGGAAGACCCGCGCGATTCGCCGAACGCAGGTAATAGGGCGAATCCGGGGCTTGAATTCCTCCACCGCGAATGACACGCGCAACACCGGACTCAGGACCGACCGGATCGGTCTCATCAAAATCAGGGTACATGCCATGCCAGTCCAGGCACCATTCCGCCGGGAGACGGTGCATGTTCTTCAATCCCCAGGGATTCGGCGCATCCGGTTCGGGTGGCAGATCTCCCGATGAGAACAGGGTGGTTGTCCCCGCCCGGCAGGTGTATTCCCATTCCGCCTCGGTCGGCAGACGGTACGGCTTTCCTTCTCTTTTGCTGAGCCAATCGCAGAATGCCATGGCCTCTTTCCAGGAGATATTGCACACGTATGGTGCGCAGCGATCTGTTCCCGTGTAGTCCGGGCGAAACCGGCGGAACTGCTCGATGGTGACCTCAGTTTCAGAAAGATGGAATCCGTTGGTGATGGTTACTTTGCGCACGGGACGTTCATCCCAGTCCCCATCCGGGAGAAGCTCGAATTGTCCCAGATTCTCCGGCGGTGTGGGATTGAGTTCACCCATTTGAAACTCGCCCGCCTGAATCGGGATCATCTTCATGCCGATTGTGTTGGTGAAAGGCTCCATTTCAGCAGCGATGGCGCTCCGTTGCAGAAGGACTGCGAGAACAGCGATGATTGACAGAAGACGTTGAGGACGCATTGCTTTTCTCCGTGCGGCTGAAGAATTACGAATTACGAATTATGAATTATGAATTACGAATTGGGTAGAAAGGAAGGGAGGAAGAGAAACCGGGGGCAAGATGCTCTCGCCTGGAGTTTGGACGCCGGGGGCAAGATGCCCTCGCTCCCCTGATTGGGTGATGTGCAGCGGCATTGCATAGAACGGTTCCACCCGTAGAATGCTTTTTGGGAGAAATATCCAATGGAAAAAGTTACGATTGAAGGAGTCGAATTAACTCTGGCGAATCCGGTGGAATGGCCTGCGGAGTGGGTCGGGCGACCAGATTTATTGCTCCAGGTGATTGCGGCGTGGATGAAAGTCACCGAAGAAGATTTGCCGTTGCATCCCCGCCTGCTTGGCAAACCGGGTGTCGGAAAAACCACCTTGGCTTATGCCGCCGCAAAAACCCTGAACAGGGAGGTGTACCTGTTCCAGGCCACCATGGACACCCGCCCGGAAGACCTGATTGTCACGCCGGTGATCGCGGAACAGGGCAAGCTGCGGTACGTGGCCAGCCCCGTCGTGACAGCGATGATCCGGGGTGGGGTGTGTATTCTCGACGAGGGTAACCGGATGAGCGAGAAAAGCTGGGCTTCGCTGGCTCCGCTTCTGGACAACCGGCGCTATGTCGAATCGCTGGTCGCCGGAATCACGATCAAAGCATCCCCCGAGTTTCGACTGTGCGCCACAATGAACGATGATGCCAGCACATTTGATCTGCCGGAATACATCCATTCGCGACTTCAGCCGCAAATTCTGATCGAGTTCCCGGAACGGGATGAGGAAGCGCTGATCTTGCGCCGCAACCTGCCGTACGCGGATGAATCTATCCTGAAATATGTGGTCAATTTCCTTCAGCGGGCGCATGAAAGCCAGGAACGGTACACCGTGCGGGATGGCATCAATGTGGCCCGATATGCGATCAAGCTGCTTCAAATCTCCAACGGCAAATCGCCCGATGAACCCTTGGGCGCTCAAGAGGCTCTCATTCGCGCAGTGACCTCGATTCTTGGCGAAGATGCAACTTTCTACCTCTGAGCCCTTTGCGTTCCTGCCGATCATCCACGGTTGCCTGGAGACCACCGTGGCCGTGCGGGAACGGCTGCTTATGTGTCGCCCGGACGCGATTGCCGTTGAACTGCCCCGCACCCTGGAACAAGCCGTAATTCAGGCCTGCCGACGACTGCCCCACTTGTCGGTAGTCTCCTATGAACAAAGCGATGGTCAACCGGTTTATGTGCTGATCGAACCGTGCGACGGGATTATCGAGGCTGTCCGGTTCGCCTTAGAACATGAGATCCCCCTGATTTTCGCTGACATGGACACGGAAGAATACGGCCCGAAACTGGACCCGTTGCCGGACCCTTACGCCATCCGTCGAATCGGTTATGGGGCATACCTGGATGAGTATCTGAAATCCGGACTGGAAACACAGGACCCGGACGACCGGATGCGGGAGTCCTGTATGGCCTATCACCTTCAGGAATCCGCCCGCAAGTATGCAAGAATTGCCTTGGTATGCGGGTTGGCGCATGTTCCCGGAGTCCTTCGGGAAATCGAGACACCGCAGGCTTTTCCGATTCAGAGAACTCGCAGGGAAGGTGTCACAATCTGGAACCTGTCGAAGAGGTCCTCGCGGGAGGTCCTGTCGGAACCGGCATTCATCCAGGCCGCCTATGAGAAATACCGAACACGCTCCCAGGAACCGTCTCCTGACCGCCTGTTGCTTCATCGCGACCTTCTGGAACACGCCCGCCTGAAATATCACGAGAATGCGGGGGAAAAACTCTCAGTGAGCCAAGTGAATGTCTTTCATCAATATGGCAGGAACCTGGGGTTTCTTGAGGGCAAACTGGCGCCGGATTTGTACAACCTCATCCTCGCCGCCAGAGGGTGTGCGGATGACAACTTCGCGTATGAACTCTGGGATGCCGCCACCGACTATCCCTGGCATGATTCCACCGCGAAACTGCCCATCCTGGATATCAGCCCAGAGGATCTCCAGCGTCATTCCCGGCATGTCCACTTTCATCGGACGTTCAAACGGTTGCGCAAGATTCTGCGCTCGATCCCTCCCCGAAAGCGTGAAAACCAGCCCGGCGAGTGGCGGGAACGCTGGGGGGGCGTGTTTATTTGCAGCTATCCTCCGGAAGATATTGTGATCGAGTCCTACGGCGCTTTTCTGCAAAAGAAGGGCAAGTCGATCCTGTCTGAGGAGAACACCCATGTTGAGCCGTTCACAACCTCCCTCCTGGACGGCATCGACATCCGGGAAACGGTGCGGAACTGGCATGAGGGAAAAATCTATGTACGCGAATCCCGAAATGTGCAGGGGAAAGTCGGGTCGGTGGTGGTGATTCTGGATGAGGATCATCCGTCGAAAGGGAAATCGAAGTATCCCTGGAAAAGTGTCTGGCATGGGGAGCACACTCAGGAATCCGATATGGCTTTCTATGCCACTCCCGCCGGAGAACATCTTGTCGGACCGGGGATCTCCCGCTGCGAGTACGGGGGATTTTTAATGAGCTATCCACCGGGCCGATTGGGAGATATCTGGTCCGATCCGTTTTATGAGATCACGCGAAACAAACCGGAACGATTACTGCTCGCCGGAATCGACTACAGCGAGGAGAGATTTATTGTTTACGCCGCGCGAAAACCGCCGCGTTCCTATTTCCAGGGATTTGCGGGCCGATTCAACCGGAAGATCATCTATATTCCCATCGGACAACTTTCGCCGGTTACGCTCAAGCAGATCCGGGTTTTCCATGTGCTGGACGGCCGCCATGTGCGCTCTTACGCGAGAGAATATATTTGGAAGTAGAACACTCCAATCACAATTCAACCTGTTGACTTGGTCCATTCTGTCTACTCCATCCATCTTGTACTTCCCGGTTCTCCGTTTTCTTTCAGCCTCAATAGCGATATAAATGAAAATTTGCAGGGATTCTGTCAGGTCGGAGGCTTACAGCCGTGATTGTCACGATGAAAGCGGGTGCGTCCAAAGAACAGATCGACCATGTGATTGCGGTCATTGAGGAATGCGGGTATAAGGCGCACCCCATTTTCGGCTCCAATTTAACCGTGTTGGCCGCTGTGGGAGACGAGCGGGGCAAGAGCGGCGTATTCGAACGCTTGAGCAGTCAGCCGGGTGTCGGCAAGGTGGAGTACATTTTGCCTCCGTACAAGCTGGTGTGCAGGGAGATTGCTCCGGGTCTGGAACGAAAGCCGACTGTTGTGAGAGTCCGGATCCACCACAAGGGTGGGATTACAGAACGGGCGATTGGAGACGGCAGACTCTCGGTGATTGCCGGTCCCTGCTCCGTGGAATCGCTGGAACAGGTGATGACGTGCGCACGGGAAGCCAAAAAATACGGTGCAACCTTTCTGCGTGGCGGCGCATTCAAACCCCGCACCTCACCGTACAGTTTCCAGGGACTGGCCGAGGACGGCCTGAAAATCCTTGCCGAAGCCCGCGAAGAATACGGGCTTGGTGTAGTGACCGAACTGATGGATGTCCACAACCTGGACTTGGTGACCAAGTACGCGGATATCATCCAAATCGGCGCACGGAATATGCAGAACTTCATGCTCTTGAAGAACTTGGGAGATACCGATAGGCCGATTCTTCTCAAACGGGGCATGTCCTCAACCATCGAGGAGCTGCTTATGTCGGCGGAATACGTGCTGTCGTGCGGGAATCCGAACGTAATTCTCTGCGAACGCGGAATTCGAACTTTCGAGACGGCATATCGAAACACCCTGGACCTGAACGCGGTCCCGGCTCTCCGCGCCACTACGCACCTGCCGATCATCGTCGATCCCAGTCACGGGACGGGCCGGTGGGAACTGGTAAAGCCGATGAGCCTGGCCGCGGTGGCAGCGGGGGCGGACGGTTTGATTATAGAAATCCACCCGGAACCGTCCAAAGCGTTTTCCGACGGTCAACAGTCTCTTAAACCGGAGAAATTCGGCGAGCTGATGGATGCCGTGGCGGCCGTAGCCCGTTGTGTCGGGAAACCGCCCTGTTGGGAGGATGAAACCGAATCGGCGACAGCAGGGACTATTCCGGATTCCCTGAAATAAAGAAGCCGGGGAGGCGGGATTTGGCTGGAAGAGTCTGCTATCATAAAAAGCTGCGCCTGCCGTAAATGGAGTCTAAGACCATGCGGGTAATTGCAGGCACATTTCGAGGCCGGAAATTGCTCGGCCCCAAAAGTCAGCAAATCCGGCCCACCAGTGACCGAGTTCGCGAGTCATTGTTCGCTATCCTGGGTGATATGGTTGTCGGAGCACGGTTTGCGGACCTGTGTGCCGGAACCGGCAGTGTGGGGTTGGAGGCGCTCAGTCGAGGGGCTTGGCATACGACCTTCGTTGAGAAATCGCGGGGGACGGTAGCGCTTCTGCGAAAGAACATCGAGATTTTGGGGCTTGGTCGCAACCAGGTGGAGATTTGGACGACGGATGTGACTCGCCTGTCCAAGCCGACGGAACCATGGAATATCGTGTTCATCGATCCGCCGTATAACCTGGCAGAGAGTATCGTAGCCCGACTCGCCCTAAGAGACATTTTTGAGGAAGGCGGGCTGGTGATATTGGAACACGCCGGGAAAGAACCGATCTCGGCAGAACCGTTCGGATTGGAGATCCTGGACCATCGTTCGTATGGTCAGACTTCGATTACGTTTCTGAGGAAATTGTGAACAAGGGTATCGCGATATATCCAGGTAGCTTCGATCCGGTCACTTATGGTCACCTCGATCTGGTGGAACGGGGGCTGAAAGTCTTTGACCGATTGGTGATCGCGGCGGTGGCAAATCCGAGCAAAGATTCGCTGTTCACGCTGGCGGAACGGGTGGAAATGCTGAAAGAAGTTACCGTGCATCTGAAGGCGGTGACGGTGGAATCGTTCGGGGGGCTGTTGGTGGATTATATGCGCCGGTATCCGGGTGCGGTGGTCCTGCGCGGCCTGCGGGCCGTGTCGGATTTTGAGTATGAGTTTCAAATGAGTTTAACCAACAGGGAACTGGATGACGGTCTGGAAACCATCTTCATGCTTCCCAGTTTGGAATACACTTACTTGCGCGCTTCGCTGGTAAAAGAGGTGGCGAACTTGGGCGGCGACGTCAGCCGCTTTGTGCCGCCGCAAATCTGTCGGCGGTTAATTGAACGCTGCCGGGAGCGACGTCGCACGTAGAAAGTTTAAACCGGAGGTGCCGCATGGCTCACCCCAAACATCGTAAGTCGAAATCAAAAACC
>JAKPRU010000767.1 GCA_029557025.1 Candidatus Omnitrophota bacterium
CGAACCGAGAGACGGAACTGGCTATTCAGGTAACCGACTCGAATGGAAATCCCGTGCAGTCGGAACTGACTCTTGCCGCGGTGGATGAAGGAATTCATTTGATCACCGACTACAAGAACCCGGACCCGTACGCATGGCTCAGCCGGCCGAGAAAACCCGATCTTCGCCGCGCCCACTATTATGACCGTGTTGTCTATCAATATGAACAAAGTGCCCCGGGCGGAGACATGGAGGCGGATCTGGAGAAGCGCGTCGCTCCACCCATGGAGAGTTGGATTAAGCCGGTCGCCCTCTGGTCGGGTGAAGTCCGCACGGATGAATCTGGAAAAGCGACTGTTCGATTAGCCGTTCCGGAGTTCGACGGCCTATTGCGCCTTGTTGCAGTCGGGTGGAATGAGCGTGCCGCCGGTAGTCTTGCCCAAGAATTGCCGGTCCGCCGCGCTGTTATGCTTCGAACAAGTATGCCGCGTTTTTTGCTGCCGGGCGACTCCTGTGAGTGTCGGGCTGTGATTTTCAATACGACGGCGTCTCCCTGTCAGGCAACCGTGCGCTGGATCGCTTCCGGTGCGTTGAAGGCCGGTTCCGGTGCTGTACAACTTGCGCTAGCCGGAAATTCGGAAAAGGATTGTTCTGCGGCGATTGTCGCGGGGGACCTGTCGGGCCAGGGGCAACTGGACTGGACTATGGATGTCTATGATGAAGCCGGTGGTTTAGTTGAAACCGTTACTCAGTCCGCTTCATTACCGGTTAACATGCCTGCTGCCTATCAATTAGCCGCCGATATTCGCGTTGTTAAACCTTCTGAGTCGATGGAGATTGTGAATGACCGTTTCCTGGAAGATGAACGATTCCAGATAAACGTTCGTATCGGCGCAAGCCCGGCCATTCAGATCGAGAAGGCTTTATCGTATCTCCTGGATTACCCATACGGCTGCGTGGAACAGGTAACCTCGCGTTTGATGGCTCTGTATGTTCTGAAAGAACATGCAGATCTGATTCAGCAACGTCCGGGGCGGCTTGAGTACACGCCGGCCTATCTGCAAGCAGGGATCGATCAACTCCTTGCCATGCAACTCCCCTCCGGGAGCCTGGCGAGCTGGCCCGGGGGAAATGATCCGTATGCCTATGGCTCGATTTACGCGTTCCATTTATTGACGCTTGTGAAAGACGACGCGAGTGTACAGATTCCCGACAAGGCGTATAAACTGTTGAAGAATTACGTTAATACGCTGGCCGGGAATGCGGCCGATTCTTCGGAGTCCGGCCTGTACCAGCGGGGCTATGCTCTGTATACGCTATCGCTGGCGCGGGACGAGGGCGCCATCAGCCGGATTGCCGGATTCGATGCGATTCCGTTGCCGCGCTCGGCTCGATATCTGCTCGCGGCGGCCCTGGCGCTTAATACGAAAGATTACGACAGGGTTCGCATGTATATGGCGCAGTCGCCGTCCGAGCCGTATTTGTTCGCAGAACAGGACGGAACTCTGAACTCTGAAATTCGGAATGATGCCGTGGAATTACTTTCTCTTTTGCAGATGAACACGGACCCGGTTACATTAGCAGAGCGGGCCGAGAAGATTGCTATGTATCTGAGAAACCGGGAGCATTACATAACACATGAAACCGCTTTCGCGGTAACAGCCCTGGGAATGTACATGAAGAAGATTGGGGTAAACACAGCGGCCGCCGCCGAAATTTCTTACTCGACAGGTGTTGAGCCGCTGACAACGCGAATACAAGGGACGGACATCTACGAGCAACAGCACAAAGGAGGCGGTGCGAAGTTCACCGTAAACAACACGGGTGATGCGAATCTCTATGCAAATGTGGTAATGGAGGGTATTCCCCGAGATCCCATTCGAGAGGCCGTCTCGAAGGGTATTTCGACGGGACGGCAATACTTTACTAATCGGGCGGTTATACAGGACTCCAGGCGATTTAAGCATGGGGATGATTACGTAATTTGCTTGGATATCTTCTGCGATCAGAATCTCAAGAATGTGGTTGTGGTGGATCTCCTCCCGGCGGGCTTCGAAATTATGAATCCTCGGCTGGATGCCGATGCCTTACCCGAGATGAATGTGGTTTCGAACATTATCGTTCCGACGTATACAGATATCCGCGACGACCGGATTATCCTTGCATTCCGCGATCTGCCCGGCGGAACCTGGCACTATTGTTACGCCGTCCGGGCGATTACTCCGGGTAATTATCAGGTTCCGGCTGTCCATGCCGAGTGTATGTACGACCCGCTGGTTCAAGGATCCTCCGCCCCGGAAACTATTGAAATATCGAGATGAAGAACTACCGGGAATCTGTCTGCCGAGTTCTACAGGGATGGGCTGCCATCTGTAAGCTCGCTGGTGTTCATCGACGGGTAGTATTGTCTGTTTCTGCGTTAGTTCTTGTTGGTATTATCTGTTTGTCGTGGCCGCTGGACAAGGAGTATTATCGGGTATCCGACGTTTCTCCGGAGTTGCGGGACCGGAACGGTAATCTGCTTTATTGCTATCTGAATGAGGAGGAGTCGTGGTGTTTCGACCGCGGGATAGAGGAAGTGAGTCCGCGATTGATCGAGGCCACAGTGAGTACGGAGGATCAGAGGTTCTATTCTCACATTGGTGTCGATCCGTTCGCGATTGTTCGCGCGCTGGTAGAGGATATTGTTCATCGCCGCATCGTTTCCGGTGCGTCCACGATCCCCATGCAGGTTGTAAAGATGACGTGTGCCGCTCGGAACCGGTCGTGTAGTAAGGTTTACCAGGCCATTGAGGCGATTCGATTATCGCTGCACTTCTCCAGGAGCGACATTCTGGAAATGTACCTGAACCGCGCGCCTTACGGCGGGAATCTGATCGGCTGCGAGGCGGCGTCCAGACGTTATTTCGGAAAACCCGCCAGCGAATTGACAATAGCGGAAGCCGCCTTGTTGGCTGGGCTGCCAAAGGCTCCGGCATATTATTCTCCATTGAAGCATCCGAGTCGGGCACTGGCGCGACGGAATTATGTGCTGAAGCGGATGCACGAGGAAGGGTATATCGACTGGAAGGAACTTCTTGGCGCGAGGGAACAGCCCATACAGGTGCGATATACACAGTTCCCGCAACACTCACCGCATTTGGCGATGCGTGTTAAGGATGCGGTTCGCGCCGATTCCGCGATGACCGTTACACTTGACGGGGCCATTCAGGAAAAATGCGAAGAAATCCTGCGCCGCGGCGTTCGGAATCTTGGGAACGGTGTGGAAAACGCGGCGGCGATGGTAGTCGATGTCAAAACAGCGGAGGTTCTTGCGCGGGTCGGATCGGCGGGATTCTATGATGTACCGGGCGGGCAGGTAGATTTGTGCGGCGCGCCCCGTTCGCCAGGCTCGGCTCTGAAACCTTTTTTGTACGCCCTCGCCATGGAGCGGAACAGCCTGTATGCTTCGGAAACGTTAATAGACGATACATGGGATGTCGGTCTTTACAGGCCGGAGAATTTCAATCGCTACTATAACGGAACAATTTCCGCCGGGTATGCCCTCCGAAAGTCTCTGAATGTCCCCGCAGTCAGCGTGCAGCGGCGGGTCGGCACGGCGGCCTTCTATAACCACTTGAAGGACATCGGGTTTACAACGTTAACGAAATCCGCGGATTACTATGGTCTTGGCCTGACTTTGGGAAATTGCGAAGTAAAACTGGAGGAGGCTATTGCCGCGTACTGTACTATTGCGAATCTCGGCGTATACCGTCCGTTACAAACCATTCGTGATTCAAGCAGGGATGGGGAGCGAAGGATCTATTCCGCCGGTATTTGTCTGATGCTTTACCAGATGCTGGAACAGCCGCTGCCCGCGGAGTTGGACCGGGATATGAATGCGGTTCATTCGCCATCTCGTGTGTGTTGGAAAACAGGTACATCGTGGGGACTGAGGGATGCATGGGCGTTCGTGTGGAATGCCCATTATGTAGTCGGCGTCTGGGTGGGGAACAATGACGCGCGTTCATCGGAGTTGCTGGTTGGCGCTCGTGCAGCCCTGCCGCCGGCGGGGAAGATATTCCGATCCTTACCGCTCAAGACAACATCGGAATGGCCGGAGACGGGTGGCGAACTTCATGAGGTACTCGTGTGTGCGGCAAGCGGCTTACCGGCCTCACAATGGTGCGAAAATACGCGGACAGTGTATTTGCCTCGTACACAATATCTGCATCGAACGTGCAAAATGCATCAGCCGATGAGCGGGAAAGAAGGGGTGAAGATAGTCGAGCGGCGACCCGCATCGCCGAGTCAGTGGGATTTGGCAGCCGTGCAAATACCTGTACGGTTACATTCATTCGTGCCCGTATATGCGCGACAGGTTGACCTGGAGATTGTGGAACCATCGGATGGGGCGGAGTATGTGTTAACGGGTGAACCGGATGGCGATAGAATCCGACTTCGCGCTTCTGTAGAGAATAGTACTCTGCACTGGTACTTGGATGACCGATACATCGGGGATACAGGACCGGACAGAGGCATGTATATGGATTTGCAGGCGGGGGCGCATCGGCTGACCTGTATGTCGTTGGAAGGGGAGACGGAGACGGTTCATTTTGTTGTGTCGCTTCCGGGGAGCAGGCCGGCCCTGTCGATGTCGAAATAGGTGGGAGCATTGGTAACATTAAGGAATCAGGGAAGCGTTAGTTGTCAGGAACCGTCCGGAACGGTTTTTCAGTAAAGGATGGAGGGAGAAGTCCTGTCTCGGGCAATTGGGTTTGTACCAGAAGTGCTGCCGGTCATTCCTGACAGATCGGGATTGTACAGGATTCGGAGGGAAACGCGGGATGAGGCTCCGCGCTTTATCTTGACAGATGTACGGGTTTTATGGATCATCGCCAGCTGTAAGACAACCTTATTCCATCGGTGCGCGATGGAGAAACGATCGGAAGGAAGGTATGATGAGCGAAAAATCTGTTTCCCGCAGACGGTTTATTCAAAGTACTTCGGTAGCGGCGCTTGCGTTGGGCACTCCCCGGCGAATTCTGGGCGCGAACGACAAGATTTCCCTTGCGATTATCGGAACCGGGGGTCGCGGGCGCCGCCTGCTGACGGTGGTGACGCATGTCCCGGATTTCCAGATGGTTTCGGTGTGCGATCTGGTGGAAGACCGCATGGACCTTGCCCTGGAGATCTGCGCACAGTACAAGCCGACGCCGAAGAAGTATCTCGATTTTCGTGAAATGCTGGAAAAGGAGAAACCGGATGCCTGCATTGTTGCCACGGAGGAGGCTAACCACGCGAAGTGCGCCATTCCGGTTATGGAGGCCGGTGTCCACTGTTTCTGTGAAAAACCCGTCGATATCACGGTGGAAAAAGTCGACCAGGTTACGCGGGTTGCGCGAAGTGTGAAGACGATCTATCAGATCGGATTCCAGCGTCATTACGTCCCTGCCTTTCAACAGTGCATTCAGCATATTCATGACGGCAAGTTGGGAAAGATCACGTTTCTGCAGGGCATGTGGCAGTGGGAGGGGGGTGTTGGTGGAAGGTATTTGGACATGGATCTGTCCGGGTGTTGGTTCCTGGCACAGGCGTGCCATCATACGGATACGATGGCGTGGGTGATGCAGCAGCCTCCGCTTCAATGTGAGGCCATGGGAGCTGTTACTGAACAGCATGAGAAAGCGCCGGAGCATTGCGCCGAGGATCATTCCGCAGTAGCTTTCCGATTCCCCGGAGATGTTATTTTCTCCTATACCCATCTGATGAATTGCTGCAAGGAGTTTACCGGAGAGAAGCTCTGGGTTTATTGCGAAAAAGGTGGTGTCGATTTGCCCAAGGCGATGATTTATCCTCGGTCCGGTATGGGCGAACCGCAACAGATCACTGAACCGGCTGCGGACTGGGATGCGGGTACCTCGACGGAGATTGAAGGATTCGCGCGCCATATAAAAAATGGCGAGAAACCGCTGGCCGATTTGGAGACGGCTCGGATCGGCACGCTGATGGGGATCATGGGAGGAATGGCCATGTACGACCGTTCACAAAGGAAATGGGAACCCCGTATTGTGAAGTGGGAGGACTTGGGATCGACAACTTGATCGGCTGTTCCTGTCGTGGAACCTTGAGACTCGTGTGTTGAATCCGTTGCCCGGTGCTCCCGGGAAGCGGTACAATACGAAGAGGTCCGCCGGGCCTGTATTCGGCCTGTATTCTTTGGAACCATTCGACCGGCGGTGGACTGTCTTATGGGGTAAACGATGTCTGAGGAAAACAACAGCCCGGGAACCGATATCTCCGGCCCGATCTCTTCCCTCTCTTTGTCGGGTTTGCGGACGAAACCAGAAATCCCGGAAGAGGTAACAGCCAAATGGCAGAAAACGGTGGATCTTCTGGCCGAGGTTTGTGGTGTCCCCGCTGCTGGAATCACCCGAATGCTTCCGGAAGATTTGGAGATATTCGTCACCAGCTGCACGGAGGGTAATCCGTTTGAACAGGGGAGCAGATTCCACCGAGACGGCAAACTCCTTTGCGAGAGGGCTATGGCACGCCGTCGACCACTGCTCATCCCTGACCTGCGGAAAGATCCCGATTATTCACCGGCCGTCGATTACGAACCGCCGATCATTTCCTATTTCGGTATTCCCCTGGAGTGGCCGGATGGAGAACTTTTTGGTGCGATCTGCCTTTTTGACAGCAAGGTCCATGGGTATTCGCAGGTTTATCAAGACCTGATGCGGCAATTCAAGGAATTGGTGGAGGGGCATCTGCGACTCCTGGTGGAATTGGAGGAGCGGAAATGCGCCGAACGGTCGCTTTGCAGAATCCAGGAGGATCTGGAACGTCGGATTGCCGAACGAACGCACACGTTGACCCAGTTGAACCGGGAACTCTTGGACGCGCGGATTGAGATGGAACGGTATGTCGCGATCCGGACCGCCGAATTGGCGAAAATCAATGAAAGCCTCCGCACCGAAATCGCAGAGAAAAAGCGGATTGAGGCGACCCTGCTGGAATACCAAAAGGCGGTGGAAGGGTCACAGGACCTGATCTGTGTGGTGGATCAGGACTATGTATGCCGTCTCGTAAACGAAACCCTCTTACAGTACCGGAACATGACACGGGAGGAGATCATCGGGCATCGAGTTGAGGAGGTATTGGGGAGGGACCTGTTCGAGAAATCAATCAGGCCGGAGTTGGACCGCTGCTTTCAAGGCGAGACAGTGGAGTTTGAGACGCGGTACAGGCATCCCGATCTGGGAAGTCGGAGGCTGCACATCCGGTTTTATCCGGTCCTGACAGCGGAGGGGAAAGCCACGCGTGTGGTTGCGGTTCTCCGTGATATGACCGAGCAGAAGCGCGCGGAG
>JAKPRU010000770.1 GCA_029557025.1 Candidatus Omnitrophota bacterium
GCCGAAGCACCAGAGTCACGGTATAGCGGGTAATGCCTCAAGGTATATTCCTGTTCAACAGGCTGTTGAGTCTTCCGCGGCCAAGGAAGAGGGATCGGCTTCGCAGCTTGGGGCGGGAATGCAGACCTCCGGAGATACTGCAAATCCGGAACCCGCAAAACCATAATTCGTAAGGAACCGCTTTTATCAAATGACCGAGGGCGCAGGTTCGATCCTGCGCCCTCGCTTTTCGCCTCTTTGGATTGTTTGAATGCTCTGCCCCAAAGAAAAAGATGTGGCCGGCATTCAGGGGATCCCGAAACTCAGCAGAGATTGGCTCAGGAAAATCCCAAGCGGGACCACAGCCCGCCCTGTTCGTGCTTCAGCGGAAGATCCGGCGGGGAATGCCGTTTCCCGTTCCTGGGATTCTGGTGGAGAAACGGGACAGAATAATCATTCTCAAGCGCTTCCCAATCAGGCTGGGTTCCCAGGACTTTCTTGGATTTCAGAACCGGCGGTGGGTCTTCAACCTCTCTGGGCTTGTATTGCCTGTATTCATAGTCGAAGAAACATCGATAACAGACCACCGGTCCGGGAGTCGAACGGCCACAGAGAATGCAGGTATTCGAGTGATGGGACATGAGCCACGCCTCCTCAAAAAGACGGTTTTATCCCTCAACCGTCAACCGCATATCAAAAAGAAAAACAACCTGCTTGCCTGGACATCCCGTCCAAACGCAAAGGTCTACTAAACAATATATCGGACAAACAACCCGGGGACTTGAGCCGTTTCCCCCGGAATTTCCAAACCGCCCGCCAAAGGCCCCTTCTGGGGACAACCCATGGACAACCTGTGGACAATCTGTGAAAAATTTGTGATAATTTCAAAAACAGGTATTGACTAATGCCATGGAAATGCTAAACTTGTAAATAATACCTGTGTAACTTCTGTTTTTCTTTAATGGCGAGGTTGGGGCATCCCTACACACGGAGGGAGGCGACATGAACCTTCGCAGCCTTATTCCTTCGGATCGTCGATCCACCGGAACAGGGGATCAGAACGGTCATCGTACGATGGACACCGGCATTCCGCCGGTCCTGGCCCTCACCGCAGAGACGCCCAGCAGCAATGTCTCCGATCTGCTCGAGGCAAGATATTCCCCAAAGGTCGATGTATACCAGAACCGCGATTTCTATATCGTCCGCCTGGACATCGCCGGGATGAAGGAGAATGAATTAAAAGTGGGAATCGAGAGTGGGTTCCTGACGATTTCGGGTCGCCGCGTTCCCGCGGACGGACTTCGGGATCTGGTTCGGAGTGAAATCATCTTCTCGGAGTTTGAACAGATGATTCACCTCACCGAAGACGTGTTTGTGGAGGGAATCGACGCCACCTATCGATATGGTGTGCTGGAGATCAAAATCCCGCGTCGCCATGCCGGCGGGGTTCGGAAGGTCGCGATCAATTCCGAAACAACCAGTATGGCAGCGGGTGGAGGCCGGTCATGAATGAAATGCCCAAACGGCCGGAAGGCGCAAAAGTCAGCGTTGTCGCAAGCGCCAAAGAAACAAGCGGCGACCCGGACAGCTACCAGGTTCCGCGCGTGGCCATCTCCGAGAAGAAAGAATTGATCCTTCTTCAACTGGAGATGCCGGGGGTCGGTCCCAGCGGTGTGGAATTGAGTATTGATAAGGACCGCCTCACCGTGATTGGACGTCGCGAAGAGGAAGTCAACACGCTGGATCCCGTGTACCGAACAAGAAACCCCCTGCACTATCGGCGACTCTTCTCACTTGGCCGGGGGGTGGATGTGGATGGGATCACCGCTTCCCTGGAGAATGACGGGATGTTGTTGATCACGCTCCCTAAGCTGACTTCCGAGAGTGGGAAGTCTGTGGTGGTTCGTGCTGTCTGAATGAACAAAAAATCGTAGAGGTAGCCCGGCACCGGTCGGTGACGGGCTATTGTTATTTGTATTTGTGGACACAGAGGGCTTCAAATACTGCCTCAAAGCGGCATTCTGACATCTCGGATGGCCCTCAAAACGCAGGCCTGCAAAGCTCATAATTAGTCCGAAGTTCCGACGAAGTTTTCATAAGATCGGTTCCGTAAGGTCGGGATCATCGGCGGGTTGGGGGAGTTTTTGGAGCGGAAAAGGTACCCATGTATATGATGAGATTCTATCAAATTATTGTGCATCATATCGCGATGTTGCATATTGCATTGGTATATGCATGTGGTCATGTATATCGACACGCTGCCCAATCGGAACGCCCCGCCCTGCATTCTCCTGTGCGAATCCTATCGTGTGGGAAAGAAAGTCATG
>JAKPRU010000774.1 GCA_029557025.1 Candidatus Omnitrophota bacterium
TCTCCAGATAGTTGCGCGGAACACGGGCGTCATCATCCAGGAAGGCTACAATTCTGCCTCTGGCATGGTGCACACCGATGTTTCTCCCCTCTGACAGGATGAGGTTATCCGGGCATTGTACGTGAAGGATCGGATAAGAGCGCAGGGTTTCATGGACTTCCTCATTGCCGCCGTTGTCCACCACAATGACCTCGAAATCTCGATAACTCTGCTCGAAAACGGAGTTCAGACACTCCAGCAGCAACTGCTTTGTGCGATATGCAACAATGATCACCGAAATTCCCGGAAGCTGCTCAGGACGGCCGTCCCTGGCGGTGAAGGTCTCATAGCGAATGGACTGACGGTACAACCCCATCAGTCGCTCCGCTTCCGGGAAGTTCCTCTCCTGAAGCGCACCGAGGCTCTCTCGAAACCAAGCCAGGGCCAGTTGGGTCGGCGTCGACACCACATCCCCCCGCAGCATCAAGATCTTCTTTCCAGCGGAGTTCGGGGCCACGGGAAGCCCCTTGTGGATTAGGAACGGGTGACGGTGAAGGTGTTGGATGGCCCACTTGACTTCGTCCTCCGCATAGTGTTCCGGATAGCTTGCCACCAGTGCTGCCGCTACCTCCGGATTTCGCTGGATTTCTTCCGAAAACCTTCGTTCTTTGGGCGGTTGGGGGTGGCGTCGGCGGTAGTCTTCGGCCCAGGCAACCTCGGATGCCTCATACACACTGGAATGGTTTGTGATGATTCCGGCCATCAACCATTCGTGTCTCATGCGAGCTTTGTCTACGAGGGAGTTGAATTGGGTCCTGCGGTAAAGGAGGACGGGAGCTTCCAAATGGACAAATCGCACCCCCTGAATCGTGGCCCCAATCCAGAAATCCCAATCTTCATAACCAGGAACATTGGTCCGGTATCCACCTTGCCTTTCCCACACCGATCGATGATACAGGGCACAGTAGGGAACGGTGCACCGGCGAAGGATCCTGTTCGGATCAAACCCCTTGGGTTTCCACAAATCGTCCTCTACCCCGAATTTTTGCACCCACCCTACTACTGCCACAGGGGTGTCCCGGTGCTTGATGGCTTCGTCAAGAAGAATTT